>JAJYPE010000010.1 GCA_021795585.1 Actinomycetes bacterium
CGCTGGTTAGGGATCTACTGGCGGTTCTAAGAGCGGCTTCACGGCCGCACGACGTCAAGGCGCTTTTCGATGCTCTCACCGCCCCGGCGCTGGGCGTGGCTTTACAGGACCTCCATGATTTCGCGTTGCCGTTCGGCGGCCTGGCTCACGCGGCTCGCGCTGCTCGGGAAGGGCGTCACGCTTCCGTGCCCGGCGCCCTCGACGAGCCCCTGGCGCTTATAAGTGCGCTCCAGTCCAAGCGATCGAGCCTGGATTGCGGCGAGCTGACCGCTTTGGCGGTGCGGCGAATGCGCCTCTTCGAGCGGGCGGCCCTGGACGGTGGCAGGGATTCGATCTGGCGCAGATTGGAGGAGGTCGCAGTGGAGGCGCAGTCGTTCGCCTCAGAGGTGTCACCTAGCCTTCACGCCTACCTGGATTTCGTCTACCGCAGCGGAGCTGACAGCGCGAAGGTGACCGAAGCAGATGGAGCCGACCTGGAGGTCGACGCGGTACGCATCATGACGGTTCATGCGGCAAAGGGTCTCGAGTTTCCGGTGGTCGTATTCACCGGAATGAATGGTGAAATCGGGCGCGCACCTACTGGCGCCGGCCTGTATCGCGGTGCCGGCGGCCTCGAGGTCGACGTGCGGGGCAATCTCAAGACAGAAGGAGCGGTGCTGGCCCGCGATGCAGAGGCGATCGAGCTCTGGAACGAGGCCGTGCGCCTGTTGTATGTGGGGGCCACTCGCGCGCGCGACCACTTGGTGGTGACGATTCCGGCCGCGCCGGACGAGGCCAAGGCGGCCAGCGGCAAAGGGCAGGCAGCCTTGGAAGGTGGTTGGGACGGCGCAACGCTTCGGAAAGAATTCAGTACCGGCTTCGGCCTGATCACCGCTTTTTCACCGCTGGAGCCGGAGGCTCTGGAAATAGGCAGCGCCGTGCGGCGAGTACCTTTGGCAAGAGAGGTGGCCAAGCTCGCACCTCCCGATCCGGAGGCATGGCTGGCGCGGCGGATCGAGGCTATCCGGCGCGCGACGCCGATGCCCGCAGTCACGGCCACTGCCCTGATGGCTCACCTGGCCTCCAGGCGTGGCGATGCCGAGGTCGCTGCCGAGTACGCGGGCGGCGCGGGCGAAGAAGGGCTCGAAGTGGGACGGCTGGTGCACCGCCTTCTCGCGGAGCTGGACCTCTCCGCGCCGGACGAGGCCCTGGAGCGAGCACGCACGAGGTTGGGACGCGAGCTGGCGCCTCCGGCTGTGAGCCGCCGCGCTCTCGCCTGTCTGAAGGTGGCACTGGAAGCCCCATGTGTTAGGGCCGCGTCAAACCCTCTGCGGGAGTTCCACGCCAGTGTTCAGCTGGAGGGTGGGGGGATGCTCGATGCCGTCATCGACCTCGCCTTTGAGACGCCTGACGGTCTGCGCATCGTCGACTACAAGGTGGTTACCCCCGGCGGCTTGGCGCGTGCAGAGGAGCGCATGCGGACCTACCGGGTCCAGGGTGGGATCTACCATATGGCCCTGTCACGCGCCGCGGCTCCGCTGCCGGTCGCAGGGGCGACATTCCTCTTCGTCAGCGAGGAGGGCTACCGGGAGATCGATTGCCCTCCGGCCGACCCTCAGGAGCTGCAGTCCCTGATCGGGGAGTACCTGTCATCCCTGAGAGCCGGCACCTTAGGCGGTCCTCAGCGGAGCATCACGGAAGCAACCTTGTAGACGCAGTACTGCGGAATAACGCCCGAGGTCTGGATCCCGCTCAGCGTTCCGTTCTGGCCCGCGGCGTCGTAGTGCACCAGCCAGTTCACCGTCACTGTTACCCGGTAGCAGTCCGCGGAGGCGTATAGATGCCTTAGGTCACCCGCCGGCCAGGGCCCGCCTTGTGCGGAGGTTGGGCCGACAGCGGGCGACCCGTCCCCCCAGTCGATGGTGACTGTCCCCTGGGCGTTTGCATGCACGCTGCCGGCGGCGGAGGTTGTCTGAAGGGTGTCCGTCAGGCGGGCACCGGTGGTTAGGTATGCGGCGAGCCCGGCCACCCCGTATCGCGGATCCATCGACGGCACAGGAGAAGGCAACTCTCTGGTCACAACCGAGCGGATCATTTGCTGATTGACGACGGGAGGGCTTGGCGGGCGAGCCGACCGCACAGTTCGGTAGGTGCATAGCGGGTAATGACGGTTGAGTACAAAGAGCAGCTGGGGGGCAAAGTTCATGGCCGAGGCCTGATAGGAGGTGCTGTAGTACAGGAAAAAGACCGCGACGCAGGGCGCGTTCGAGAAGAGCCTCGAGTTGGTCGTGATCGTCGGGAACATGACGGGGTAAAGCCGCTCTCCGCCAGGAGTGACAAGCACCCGTGCCGATCCGGGGTTGCCGGGCGCCGACGCCGAAGAGAGCGTGTAGAGGGTGATGGTGTAGCTGCCGCCACCGGCGCTCGCGGTGGCGGGCGCGCCGGCAGCGGCAGCGGCGGTGGGAGTAAAGGCAAGACCGGCCACAAGGGCGCCGGCCACAAGCTTGGTGGGCGAGAGGGTGAATGGCATTAGGGCTTCGCCTCCGGACGAAAGTACTTCGAGGTCCGGCGAGGGACGCGGAGGTGAGTGCCATTTGGACTATTCGAGAGGGGCTAGCAGGCACGGCCGAATGTGACCAAATGCCCTAAGCGGCAAAAGCCTGTCTCGGCCAAACTCGATGAGCAGGTAAAGCAGCGGTTGGGACGGTCACCACCCCCGCTAGAGCCGATAATACACTGCCGCGCGTGGGGGTGCGACTGAATTAGAGGCGTCGCTTGGCGGCGGGCTGGCTGCGCTAGAACCACGTACGCAAGGGAGACCCCATGGCAATCGAGGAGATTGCTGGATCGTCAGGCGATGAGGCCCTGGAAGGCTCGGCAACCTTCGTTTTTGATTTCGTCCACCTGAAGGCGCGCTTCGAAGACGTTGCCACCCAGATAGAAATCGATCACGCCGCATGGATCGGCTTTGCCGCCGAGCAGGCGATTTCAGAAGAGACCTTCCTGAGCAAAGTTGGGCCAGGAGGTATGCTCAGCAAGAGGGTCAAGATCGAGTTAGGCGAGGTTCGCCGCGCACTTGGCTGCGTTCTGGTCTCGATGGCCTGGACCGCCACCTCAACGCCCTTTCTTTTTCCGCGCCTGGAAGCGGACGTCGAGTTCTCAGAGGTCGAGCCGGGCAATGTGCGCATTGAGCTCCGAGGGAGCTATCGCGCCCCGTTGGGCACGCTCGGCGAACGCATAGACCGGCTCATCCTGCACCGCATGGCCGAGTCAACGGTGCGGGCTTTCCTGATCGGCATTTCGGAAGAACTGGAGAGGCGGCTAGGGCTCGGTTAGGATCCCGCTGTCCTCGTCCGTCGTTAGGCATCCGGCGGAGGCATCATTTGATTTGGCCCACCTCGGGGCGAAGAGGCCAGGGCCGCGCGCGACTGAAAGCTGCGGGGCAGCGCAACCCGGTTTCGCCGGCGGGATTAGGCGCCAATTGCGTGGAAGCCGCCGTCCACGTGTATCAGCTCGCCGGTCGTGGCTGGAAAGAAGTCCGAGAGCAGGGCGGCCACCGAGCGAGCCACCGGCATGGGGTCGGTGGCGCTCCAGCCCAAAGGCGCCCTTGAGTTCCAGACCGACTCGAAGTCCGAAAAACCCGGCACCGACTTGGCGGCAATGGTGCGCATCGGCCCTGCGGAGATGAGGTTTACCCTCACTCCGCGCTTGCCGGCCTCGCGTGCCATGTAGCGGCTGAGCGACTCGAGTGCGGCCTTGGCCACGCCCATCCAGTTGTATCCGGGCCAAGCCTGGGTGGCGTCGAAGTCGAGTCCGACAACCGAGGGATGACTGCCACGCTCGAGAAGGGGAAGCAGCGACTTGACCAGCGGTGCCAGCGAATAGGCCGAGACCTGCAAAGCGGTGGCGATGTCCTCCCATCCGGCCAGGAAGATGTCGTTATCGAGGCACGCTGCCGGGGCGAAGCCGATCGAGTGCAGAACGCCGTCCAGCCCGTCGAAGCGCTTGGATATTTCGGTGGCGAGGTTGTCGAAGTGCTCGGGCACGGTCACGTCAAGCTCGAGGACCTCGGGAGCGGGATCGAGCTTCCGCGCGACCCGCTGCGTGATCGACATGCCGCGGCCGAAGCCGGTAAGGAGCACCTGGGCTCCCTCTGCCTGGGCAACCTGCGCGGTCGCGAACGCCAGCGATTGGTCGTTTAGGACACCGGTGATGAGGATCCTCTTGCCCTCCAGAATGCCCATTTCCCGCCTCCGTCATTTAGCCTTGTGCGCACAGGCCCGTCGTAACCTCCATGCAGGCTAATGCCTGCTGGCGAGGCGCTTGGTCGGATGGGCGGCGTAATTTGGAGGAGCAAGTGACGGAAAGCATCGGAGTCATCGGCGGCACCGGCCCTGCGGGCTCGTCGCTGGCCGCCAGGTACGCGCACCTTGGGCACCATGTAGTGCTGGGGTCGCGGGACGCCGAGAGGGCGAGCGGGGTAGTGGCCGAACTTCGCGAGCGGCTAGGCGAAGCCCTTGCCGGTTTGGAAGGTGCCCAAAACGCCGCCGCGGCTAAGTGCGACATTGTCGTCGTCGCGACCCCCTGGGATGCGGTGGAGGCAACGGTCCGTCCGCTCGCAAATGAATTGGCGGGCAAAGTCGTGGTCTCGATGGCCAACGCGCTCTATCGGGAGGGCCGGAATATGGGAGCACTGATCCTCCCTCGCGGCTCCGTGGCCGAGCATCTGCGCGCAGCGGTCCCGCTGGCGCGAGTGGTGGCCGCCTTCCATCATGTTCCGGCAAAGGAGCTCGGAATAGTAGGTGAAACACTTCACTCGGACGTGCTGGTCTGCTCCGACGACGCCGAGGCGGCAGAGCGCGTTGTCGCGATGGTGGGGGAGATCCCCGGAGCGCGCGGTGTCCTTGCCGGGAATCTTTCTGCCGCTGCCGCGATTGAGGCGATGACGGCAGTCTTGATTAACGTGAATATCCGTTACAAGACCAGGACGTCGCTCCAGCTATCAGGAATAAGGGAGCCCTGAATGAGGCTTTACGATTCGGCGTCAGGCGCTGTCAGGGAGTTCGTGCCCAAGGACAACGTCGTAACCATGTACAGCTGCGGCATAACGCCCTATGATGCCTCCCACCTCGGGCACGCCGCCGTCTTTCTAACCTTCGACCTCCTTTCCCGCGTGCTGATGGACGAGGGCTACGAGGTGAAATGGGTGCGCAACATCACCGACGTCGACGATTCGATCCTGGCCAAGGCCCGTTCTCTGGGCGTTCACTACCTGGACCTCGCAGCCACCGAGATCGCACGTTTCGATGCCGACATGCGAGCGCTCGGGCTGATGGCCCCCTATTCGGAACCGCGAGCCACATCGGCCATCGCCGAGATCCTGTTGATGATCCAGCGCATCGCGGATGGGGGCTTTACCTACGAGCGCGCAGGCGCCGTTTATTTCGATGTGTCCAAGTATTCCAATTTCGGCCACATCAGCCACTTGGAGCGCTCGACCATGCTCGAATACGCCGCCGAACGCGGTGGGCACGTGGATGATCCGAACAAGAACGACCCGTTGGACTTCGTCCTTTGGCAGCCGTCGCTGCCGGATGAGCCTTCCTGGGACTCCCGATACGGGCCGGGCCGCCCCGGATGGCACATCGAATGCTCGGCCCTTGCGATGCGCGAGCTAGGTGAGACCATCGACATACACGGTGGAGGTTACGACCTCCTTTTCCCACACCACGAGTGCGAGGCCGCTCAGTCGGAGGTCGTGACCGGCAAGCCGTTTGTCGACACCTGGATGCACGTCGGCATGGTCTATCTGGGTGGACAGAAGATGTCCAAGTCGCTGGGAAATCTCGTGTTCGTAGGCGATCTGCTGAAGGAGTACGAGGCAGCTGCGGTGCGGCTGTCAATTCTGTCCAACCACTACCGCTCGCACTGGGAGTGGGATCCCCTCACCCTGGAAGGGGCCTCGGAGCGGCTCGCGCTCTGGCGCTCAGCCGGTGAAGGCGAGGCGGCCGTGGAGGAGGTGCGCAAGGCCTTGCGCGAAGACCTCGACGCCCAGGGCGCAATCGCGGCGATAGACACGGCCGCGCGAGCGGGCCAGGGGGTTTCGGTGGCCGCCGCCTTGCTCGGTGTATACCTTTAATCCGATGCCGCCCTCGCGAGGGGGCTACTAGAGAAAGTGCTCCGGCAAGATGTTGGTTGTTCTGCCCGATGGTTCCAGCCGTGAGATTGCTTCGGCCTCAACTGCGGAGGAGGCGCTGCGGGAGCTGGATCCCGCCGGCCGCCTGGGAGTTGTCTCCGCCGCCGTAGGCGGGCAAGTCCAAGATCTCTCCGCTCCGGTTACCGGCCGAGAGGTCGAGCTGATCGCCGCCGCCAGTGACAGGGGCCGGGAGGTGCTGCGGCATTCGACGGCGCATGTCATGGCGCAGGCCGTGCTCGCACTGTGGCCCGGGGCGAAGTTCGCGATCGGCCCGGCCGTGGCGGATGGCTTCTATTACGACTTCCGGCTGCCGGGAGGCGAGCGCTTCAGCGAGGAGGACCTTGCGCGCATCGAGACCAAGATGCGCGAGATCGTCGCCTCAGACCAGCCATTCGTACGGGAGGAGCACTCCTTCGACGAGGGCCTTGACCTCTTTGCAGACCAGCCCTACAAGGTGGAGATCATCCAGGGGGTGCGGACGCTCGGCGAAGGTGAGGACGAGCATGAAGGCGTCTCGCCGGCCGGAGTTTCCGCCTATCGCAATACCGAGGGATTCGTCGACCTCTGCCGCGGGCCGCATGTCCCCTCGACGGGGAGGTTGGGTGCTTTCAAGCTGATGCGCGTCGCGGGTGCGTACTGGCGCGGCGACGAGAAGCGGGATCAGCTGCAACGCGTCTATGGGACCGCGTGGGAGAGTCAGGATGCCCTGGCGGATTACTTGAACCGCCTGGAGGAGGCGGAGAAGCGCGACCATCGAAAGCTGGGTGCGGATTTGGACCTGTTCCACTTCCCGCCGGAGATCGGTGGCGGGTTGCCTGTCTTCCATCCCAAGGGTGCGCTCGTCCGGCATGTGATGGAGGACTTCTCTATGAGGTCGCACTTGGCGAACGGATACCAGCTCGCCTGGACCCCTCACATCGCCAAGTCCACGCTTTATGAGACCTCGGGGCACCTGGGTTGGTACAAGGAGAACATGTACCCCCCGATGGAGATGGAGGGCGCCACCTACTATCCCAAGCCCATGAACTGCCCGATGCACATCCTTATTTATCGGTCGCACCAGCGCAGCTATCGCGAGTTGCCCATGCGCCTCTTCGAGTTTGGCACCGTCTACCGTTTCGAGCGCAGTGGCGTATTGCACGGTCTCGCCAGGGTCAGGGGCCTCACTCAGGACGATTCCCATATCTTCGTTGCGCCGTCCCAATTGCCGGACGAGCTTGCGCGGCTGCTGGGGTTCGTAATCGCCATGCTCCGCGCCTTTGGCCTGAGCGACTTCGAGGCTGAGCTCGCAACCAGGCCCGAGAAGTCGGTTGGGGCCGAAGAGGACTGGGAGGTAGCGACCGAGGCCCTTGAGCATGCGCTCAAGGTCTCGGGTATCCCCTACGTTCGCGCCGAGGGCGAGGGTGCCTTCTACGCCCCCAAGATCGACGTTCACCTGAGGGATGCGATCGGCCGGCGTTGGCAGGTGTCGACGCTGCAAGTCGACCTGCAGCTGCCACAGCTCTTCGACTTGGAGTTCGTGGACGCCGACAATCAGCGTCGGCGCCCGTACATGGTGCACCGAGCCCTCTTCGGATCGGTGGAACGCTTCTTCGCGATCCTGCTCGAGCATTACGCCGGCGCGCTGCCGACCTGGCTGTCTCCGACCCAGGTCGCCATTGCGCCCGTAAAGGAAGCCAGCGCGGGTTATGCCGAGCAAGTGGCCAAAAGGCTGCGCTCGGTGGGGGCACGGGTCTTGGTGGTGCCTCCGAACGAGCCTCTGGGCGCGCGCATCCGCAGGCTCAAGCTCGAGAAGATCCCTTACGTTCTGGTCGTAGGTGACCGCGACATGGCCGCCGGCACGGTCGGCGTGAACGCCCGGGGCGCCGAACGCCCGGATACGGACGTGGCCCTGGAGGCATTCGTCCAGCGGCTTGCCGGCGAGCTGGAGCCCACACCTTTGGAGGTCGCCGATGATTGACCAGCTGTGGGCGGGCTGGCGCCGCTCGTTCATCGAGGACACCGACGGCGGCCGCAAGGTCGAGTCGTGCGTTCTCTGCGCCCTTGGCGCCGACGAGAATGACGAGAACTTTGTGCTGCACAGGGGAAAGCACAACTATGTGGTGTTGAATGCCTACCCCTATGCGCCGGGGCACATGATGGTGGTTCCCTACCAGCACGCCGGAGACGTACTCGAGCTTGACGATGAGGTGTATCAGGAGTCCATGGATCTGTTGCGCTCCTGCTTGCGGGCACTTCGCGGGGCCTATGACCCCGAAGGCTTCAACGTCGGTGCCAATCTGGGACGCGCCGGAGGGGCGGCCTTCGACGATCACCTCCACTTCCATGCCGTGCCCCGGTGGATGGGGGACACGAACTTCATGACCGCCGTAGCCTCAATGAGGGTTATTCCCGAGTCGCTCTCGGCTACACACGCCAGGCTGAAGGGCCTCTTCCCGTAGAGCCGCCCAGTAGCGGGCGGCTCTACGGACCGGATCACTTTTCCTTTTCCTCCACCTGTGCCAGGCGGTTGTACAGCGCCTTGGGTAGGGGCTCGTGGTGATCGTAGGTGGCTTCGTAACTGCCTTGGCCGGCGGTGATCGAACGCAACTCGGAGGCGTAAGAGGCGATTTCATTGGCGGGGACGAGCGCCACAACGGTGACGGTTCCGGCCTTGTCGTCGATCTCGGTTCCCGTCACCTTGGCTCGCCTTGAGCTGAGATCGCCAAGTACGTCACCCTGCAGTCGAGTGGGAACGGTGACGGCCACTTCCATCACCGGCTCTAGCACGACGGTAGAGGTCTTGGCGATGGCTTCCCGAAGCGCCAGGCTGCCTGCCATCTTGAATGACATTTCGGAGGAGTCGACGCTGTGGAATGCCCCGTCGTAGAGGTGTGCTTCGAAGTCGACTACCGGGTATCCGTGCATCCCACCGTGCTCGGCGGCTTCGAAAAGGCCCTTCTCCACTGCGGGAATGAACTGCCTGGGTATGGCGCCGCCGACTATCTCGTCTAAGAACTGGACTCCCGATCCGCGGGCCAGGGGGGCAAAGCGGACGCGCGCTACGCCGAACTGCCCATGACCCCCTGTCTGCTTCTTGTACTTTCCCTCAACCTGAGAGGCACCAGCCAGGGTTTCCAGGTATTCCACCTCGCACGGAGCCAGGGTCGCACTCAACTGGTAACGCCTCTCGACCTTCTCGAGAGCCGTGGTTATCTGCAACTCTCCAAGGCCCGCGAGGATCAGGTTGTGACTGCGGTTGTCGCGGCCAACCCTCAAGGTGGGTTCCTCCTCGTTCAGTTTGGAGAGAGCGAGCGCGAGTTTCTCCTCCTGGCCCTTGGCAGCGGGGATCACCTGCACCCTGAGCATCGGCACTTCGAAGCCGAGGCCATCGGGTTCCGGCTCGGCCTTGTTCGAGCTGAGCACGTCTCCGGTGCGGACGCTGGCCAGCTTGGCCACCGCGATCAGGTCGCCGCACGAAACCTCCGACTGGGCATTGTGCTCCTTGCCCGACAGCGAGAAGAGGGAATGCAGGCGCTCGCCGGTCTTGGTTCGTGCGTTGGTCAGCTCGGCATCCGTCGTGAGTTTGCCGGAGAGCACCTTCATGAGGTTGACCCTTCCCAGGAAGGGGTCGGCGATGGTCTTGAAGGTGAGGGTCCGCACAACCGCACTTTCCGGCTCGCCCTCCGGAGGAGGCGCGATCTCGCAGATGAAGTCCAGCAGCCGGTCAATGCCCACCTCTCGTACCGCCGAGCCGACCACAACCGGGTAGACGACCGAATCGTGCACGCCCTGGGCCATAATCGCCTCTAAGGAGGCCTTTTCGGGCACCTCACCATCCAGATAGGCGGCCATCATGTCCTCGTCGGCCACCACAATTCCCTCGATCAGCAAGTCGTGGGCCCTGTGCTCGCCGACGGCGACGTCGTCAGGGAGGTCCTCCTCGCTGGCAGCACCCCCGGAGTAGATGGTCGCGGTCTCGGAGAAGAGGTCGATGACCCCGCGCAGAGCCTCGGCCTGACCAAGTGGCATCTCCACCGGCGCGAGACCTTGGCCGAAGAGTTCCGCAAGTCGCTCGATGGTGGCGTCGAAGTCCGCCCGCTCTTTGTCGAGCTTGTTGATGAAGCACATTCGGGGCTTGCCAAGCTTGGAGGCGAGCTGCCAGATGCGCAGGGTGTCGTGGTTTATCGGCTCGCTCGCGGGCACCACGAAAAGGGCGAGGTCGCAGGCGTGCAGTGCCGCGTGCACCTCGCCGGCGAAGTCGAGTACCCCGGGCGTGTCGAGGAGGTTGATCTTGTGGCCGCGGTGCTCGAGCGAAACCATGGAGAGCGAGATGGAGTGCCGGTGCTTGACCTCTTCGGGTTCGAAGTCCGAAACCGTGTTCCCATCCTCGATGCGTCCCATGCGGGCCGTCTTGTTCACGTAGTGATGGATCGCCTCCACCAAGGATGTCTTACCCGAGCCGGTCTGGCCGACCACGGCGACGTTGCGGATTCTTTCAGTAGGGATCGCGCTCAAATCCACCACCTCCTGACCAGGCTCCCCTTGGGGGGCCTTAACGGGCCCGGCACACGCGGGCGCTTCATGAGTGAAACTATCAAATGGAGGGCGGCTGCCAAATTGCCAAATAGGGACTTTGGCAACATTGGGGCCCCCGCGGGACCACTTCCCGCCCGCTACTGGTGCCCAGCGGGTAACATTGGCTGGAGAACTCAGGAGAAAATGCCGCGAATGCACCGTGGGTGCCGGCATTGGAATTGGAGATTCGACTTGTTTGATGGGAATTTGCGGTCACACGTTGACCGGCGAACCCAGCCCCTTGGACGTGCATTGGCCAATGCCGGGGTAACGGCCGACATGCTTACACTTACCGGCCTCGCCATGGCGGCCGTGACGGCGCTCCTGATAGGCACCGGACACCTGCTTCTCGGCTTCTTTGCGTTGCTCCTGTCGGCACTCCCGGACCTCCTTGACGGCCCGGTAGCCAAGGTTCGGGGTACCTCCTCGGCCCGCGGTGCGTTCTTCGACTCGGTGTCGGACCGCTTCAGCGACCTGATGCTGAGTGTAGGACTGGCCTTTTACCTGTTCCAGCGAGGGCACACCACACTCGCGATGCTGCCGATGGGCATATATGGTGCCGCCTCGCTCATCTCATATCAGCGCGCCAAAGCCGAGTCACTGGGATTTTCCGCCAAGGGTGGCATCATGGAGCGTGCCGAACGCGTCATCCTGATGGCGGCAGGCATCCTCATCTACCCCCTTCTGGTGCCGATGCTGTGGGTCGTATTCGTCCTCTCGGCGCTCACGGTGGTTCAGCGCTTCGTCAAGGTCTGGATTCAGGCAACCGGTGGGGACTCGCGTCTTCGGCTGCGCGCTCGCCAGAACTACCGCCCTCGCAGGACCAGAGGCGAGCAGTCGGTCCTCGGGGAGAGGCTGCGTCGCTACCGCTACCGCGATGGCGCTCCAGGAGAGCAGCGCACCCGCAGGTTTCGCGAGCGATCGACATCGAGAAGCTGGTTCTCGCCTCGTTCATAGGTTCCGCTCCAGCTTTGGACCCAAGACTCAGTCGCATTCAGCGCCGAATCAATAATCATGCCTAAAGATTCGCTTAGCCGCATAAGGGCGAAGGCATCCTTCGTCGGGTATCTTGGCGCGTCGAGGGTCGCATCCATGGTGCCTTTCGAGTTCGCACCTTCGGTTGGCCTGATCGCCGGTGGTCTCGCCTATCTCGCGAGTCCCAAGCGGCGCACGGTCGTGCGCCGCAACTTGGAGCCGGTTATGGACGGCCCGGCCACACGGCTCGAGTCCACCGTGCAGCGTGCCTTCATCTCATACGCGCAGTACTGGTTCGAGGCGTTCAAGATCGGCTATGGTGACGGCTCCGCCCTAGAGCGGCGCGGGCGGGCGGAGGGCCTGGAGCACCTCGATAGTGCTCTCGCCGAAGGCAAGGGGGCGCTTGTGGTAGCCCCGCACCTTGGCAACTGGGACTTCGCCGCTGCCTGGGTCGATAGCAAGCGCTACAAGGTGACGGCGGTCGCGGAGCGGCTCGAACCCCAAGAGCTCTTCGATTGGTTCGTGGCCCGTCGGGCCGAGTTCGGTGTGACCGTGGTTCCCCACGACGATGACCCTATGCCGAAGCTGGTGGCGGCCTTGCGACGCAACGAGGTGGTTGCGCTGGTGGCAGATCGCAGCATCGACGCCGCAACCGTCGAGGTGGAATTCTTCGGCCAGAAGGTCGACTTTCCCATGGGGCCCGCCATCCTTGCGCTTCGCACCGGCGCGCCTATCCTGCCCACGGCGGCCTACTTCGAACCGCACGGCGGGCACCTTCTGCGCATCCTTCCTTCCTTGGAAATGGGAGAGCGGGGAAGGATCCGCGAAGACGCCAGGCGCCTCACTCAGGAGATCGCCCGCAACTTTGAAGAGCTGATCAGGAAGGCTCCGGAGCAGTGGCACGTCTTCCAACCGCTCTTTTGAGCGACTGCGGTGCCTACTCCGCCGAGAGGACCGGGTCCTGGTTGAGCGGGGTGTTGCCGCGGAATGCCGCCAGAACGGCGCCTATCGCGGCCATGATGGCGAGGAAGACGACCGAGGCGTTGAAGCCACGGGCCACCGTCGCGCTCACGTGAATCCCTGAACCCACCACCGTGTCGAAGACCAGGCCCGTGAGCGCCAGGCCGAGCGAGGTTCCCATGCCTCGGGCCATGTTCAGCACGCCGCTGGCCAGCCCGGACTTTTGGGTCGGAGATGCGCCCATGACCGACGCGTTGTTAGGGGCGGTGAACATTCCCAGGCCGGCTCCCACCAGCGCCAGCTCCACAAGGAAGAGCGGGACGTTGGCGTGGCTGAAGACGAGCACGGTAAGCATGGCCGCAGTGATCAGCATTCCGATCACTGTGAGCGTCCGGGCCCCAACCCGGTCGGCGATTCGGCCCGCTATGGGCGCGACGACGCCCAAGCCCGCCGGCATGGCCATCAACTCGAGGCCCGAGCGACCGACCGGGACATGGAGTGAATTGACGAGGAAGAACGGGACGACGAAGAGGACGCCGAAAAGCACTAAGTAGCAAATTAGGCCGGTGGCGATGCCAATGGTGAATGCGGCTCGCTTGAAGAGTTCGAGGTCGATCATGGGGTTCGGAATTTTGTGCTGCCTGAGGATGAAGAAGGTTCCACCGACCACGAAGAAGGCAAAGAAGCCGAGAATCTCCGGTGAGAGCCATCCCAGATGGTTGCCCTCGGAGATCCCCAGCAGCAGAGCCGTCACGGACGGCACGAACATGGCCAAGCCGGCCCAGTCGAAGGAGGCGCGCTCGGAAAGATGCTGGGATCTCGGGATCAGGAACCATCCCAGCAACGTTCCGATCAAGCCTGCCGGCACGTTGACGAAGAAGATGAGCTGCCAGCCGCCAATGGCCATCAAGAGGCCACCGACCGCGGGGCCGATTGCCAGGCCGAGTGCCTGGGCCGCGCCTTGGATTCCGATCGCGGTCCCCAGCTTGTTCTTGGGCGTCGCCGCCACGATGATGGCAACGCTGTTCGCCTGCAGCATGGCGGCGCCGATTCCTTGCAGGATTCTTGCTGCCACCAGAAAGCTGAGCGAAGGCGCGAACCCGGAGAGTGCCGAGCCCAGAATGAAGATCAGAAAGCCGTAGGTGTAGAGCAGCTTTCGGCCGATCATGTCGGCGATGCGGCCGACGGCCGCCAGCAGGCTGATCAGCACCAGCAGGTAAGAGAGCCCCACCCATTGAACTGCCGACACGGAGGTGTGGAAGTCGCGCTGCAGGATTGGGAAGGCCTGGGTGACGATGCTTGCGTCCAGTTGGCCCATGAATGCGCCAATGCACACCGTGCCGACTACCAGCCAGTGCGCGTAGGAGAGTTTGCGGACCGATTCGGGCCTTTGTGGTTCGGCCAGCAGCCGCTTAACGCCGTTTCGCCGCACTGGCTCTAACGCCATTTTCTCCATCCCCCGGTCAGGGTTTCCGGCGGCAAGGGCCGAGAGTCCCTCAAAGGAAAGGCCAGTCACAGGCGTATTCATCCCGTGCGCGGCCTCGCCGGCTGACGTCCACCCCACCTGGTCCGAGAAGCCCGTAGCCACGTGGCGGCATACGAAGGCCTTGCTTCAGTGTAGTTCGAAGGATACTTGCAATCCAGGTAATGAGCCGGTAGTGGCCGGCCGGCGTGACCGCATGCGGCCGATGCTCTTTTAGCCTGTATCCCGTGAACATTGCGGTCGTCTGCCCTTACAGTCTCGGCTATCCGGGCGGCGTTCAGAGCCAGGTCGTGGGTCTCACGGAAGAGATGCGCCGCCTCGGCCACGAGGTGGAACTGCTGGCTCCGTGCGACGACGTCAAACCCCCGTATCAGATGATCTGCCTCGGCCCATCGCTGCGGCTGCGGGCAAACGGCTCCGTGGCGCCCACCGGCTTGCGTACCACCACGCTTGCCGCGCTCCGCAGGGAGCTGCGCCGCTCGAAGTTCGATGTCGTCCACCTGCACGAGCCGCTGGCCCCGGGGCCGGCTCTTGTAACGCTCGCCTCCGTGCGGCTGCCCGTCGTGGGCACCTTTCACCGCCAGGGGGTCTCGCTTCCGTACTTGGCATGGGGCAGGGTGCTGCGGCCGCTGGCCGACCGCCTTGCCCTGCGCTTCGCCGTCTCGCAGGACGCCGCGCGAACTGCCTCGCGTGTGGTGGGCGGGGAGTATCGGGTGGTGGGAAACGGGGTTGACCTGCGCCGCTTCGAGGACGCCCCTTCCTGGCCCAAGAGCGATCGCTCGGTACTTTTCCTGGGAAGGCACGAACATCGAAAGGGCCTCGAGGTTCTTCTTCAGGCCGTTCCCATGGTGAAGAGCGATGTCGACTTCTGGATCGCCGGAGATGGACCTGAGTCCCCTGAGCTGCACCGTCGGTACGCGCGACTCGAGAATGTCCACTGGCTGGGCCGCATCTCGGACTCCGAGGTCGCCCTCAGGCTGCGTGCCGCCGACGCCTATGTTGCGCCTAGCCTCTATGGCGAGTCTTTCGGTGTGGTGCTCCTAGAGGCGATGGCTGCCTCGACGGCGATAATCGCCTCGGACATCCCCGGCTATCGGGATGTGGCCCGGGATGCAAAGGAGGCACTCCTTGTGCCTCCCGGAGAGCCTCGCCGCCTCGCGGAGGGTATTGACTTGGTACTCTCTGACCGGACGCTTGCTGAGCGCCTGGTTGCCAACGGCAGCGTACGGGCGGCGGAGTTTTCCATGGAGGGCCTGGCCAAGATGTATTTGAGCGCCTTCGAGGAGGCACTCTCGAAGTGAGAGTGGGACAGGTGGCAAAACAGAGCACATACCCGCTGTGGGGCGGAATTGACGGGTTCGATCCCAAGAGAGGGTCCGCAGAGGTGGCCTCGTACTACCTGGCGGTTGGCGCAATCGTGGGAGTGGTGCTTGGAGTCGTCATCGGCGTGCTGATTGCCATCGCCGGCGTGCCCACTGGTGCCTCCACCATCGCGGGTGCCGCGGTGCTGGTGGGCTCCTTGGTTGTGGCGGCGGTTGGGTACAGCCAGGCTGGCGTCGACGAGTCGCACCTTTTGGACTTGGCGCTCCTGGACGACGACAACGCTCCCAGGGCGGAGTCGCTGGTGGAGGGGATCTCGGCCAGCATAGGCCTCGAGCCGCCAAACGTGTTTCTCCTCGATGAGCCCCAGATCAATGCTCTCGCGATCCAGGGGCCGGGCCGCACGGGCGCCGTGGTGGTCACCAGCGGAGCGCTCGAACTTCTCACGCGGCTCGAGCTCGAAGCACTGCTGGCAAGAGAGCTGGTCAAGATCCGATCGGGCGAGGTGGGCTTCGAGGCAAAGGTCCGTGCCTTCCGCCGAGTGGTTGGCCGGTTCTGGCCTGGTGCGGTGCCCACGGTCTACACCCACGCCATGCTGGGGCGTGACATCGCCGCCGATGTAGGCGCTCTGACCGCGACGCGCTTTCCGCCGGCGCTTATCTCACTGGTGCTAAAGGCCGAGGAGATAAAGGTCCAGCCCACCGCGGACCCCAAGCGACGCTTGTTCGGCCCGTTCTGGTTCATCCCCGAGCTTCGTGACGTCGTTACGGCTGAGCGATTGACCGAGATTTCCGAGTTCTGACCCAAGGAGCCGATTTGCACCCCAAGGCCAAGTTCGTTGCCGCCTCCGTTTCCGCCGCCGCGCTGCTGGCTGCGTGCGGGTCCAGCCCCGCTGCCAGCACTACGACCAGCACCCGGGCTTCCACCACGACCACCGCGCCCCCGCCCACCTATGCGCTGACCGGGTTGCCTCAGGTCCCAGGAGGGCCGAATCCGAATCGCCCGCCGTTGATGGTGAAGATCGACAACGCGCCCCAGGCATGGCCGCAGTCTGGAATCGACCACACCGATATCGTCTACGAGGAGCAGGTCGAAGGCGGGCTCACCCGCTACATGGTCGTATTTCAGTCCCAGAATGCCGCAAAGGTCGGGCCGATCCGCTCAGTCAGGGCCACCGATGCAGCGCTTGCGGCCCAGACCGGAGGGCTGCTTGCCTATTCCGGAGGAATTCCGACCTTTGTCGCCGACGTTAGGGCAACCGGGGTGGTTGATGTGGGCGCCAACCTGGCGGGTTCGGCCTACTACCGCGACTACAGCCGGCCCGAGCCTCACAACCTATATAGCTCGACCGCAGCCCTCTACAAGGCCGCAGGCGGGCGCGGCTCCACGCCGCATGCGCTGTTCAGCTACGTCAGGCCGGGGACAAGCGAACCCGCCGCGCTTTCCAAGCCCGCGTCTGCTTTCAGCATCGCAATCTCGGGCGCCGTCACCGACACGTGGACCTACAACTCGGCGAATTCGGATTGGACCAAGTCCATCAACGGCACCCAGGTCACCACGACCAGCGGCTCGCCGATAACCGCGACCAACGTGATCATAGAGTACGTCAACTACGTGAACACCGGTTTTGTGGACCCTGCCGGAAACCCCGTGCCGGAGGCGCAGCTGGTTGGCTCGGGGACTGGCGAAGTGGCCTTCGGCGGAAGGATAGCGACCGCAAAGTGGGCTAAGCCCTCGGAGGCGGCGGTACCGACTTACACCTACTCCAATGGCCAGCCGGTCAAGGTGCTTCCGGGGCGGACCTGGGTGATCTTCGCCCCGATAGGCGCCACGCTGTCGGTCCAGGGCTAGGTGAGTCCATCGACTCGGTGGTGGATCTCGAGCAGTCCGTGCGAGCGGTCCTGAGAGAGTCCGTGCGAGAAGCCTGACGACGGATTCCGTGCGTGATGGACGGCCTCTCAGTGGATTTGGGTGGTTGCAATGCGGGATTCGATGGAATTAGTGCGATGGGGTGAGGAGAAGGCGACCCACTGAAATGCCCGCGCAGGCCTTAGACTGTAGGTCGCGTAGGCGGCCGGTATAGGGTCGCCGATCCCACCAAGAGCTTCGAAAGGGTGTCATGATGACCGAGGAGACTGCTCCCGCCGTGACAAAGGCGACCGCACGAGTGAAGCGCGGCCTTGCGGAGATGCTTAGAGGCGGCGTCATCATGGACGTCGTCACCGCTGACCAGGCCAAGATAGCCGAGGATGCGGGTGCGGTGGCGGTGATGGCGCTCGAGCGCGTGCCGGCCGACATCCGACGTGATGGCGGCGTTGCGCGCATGAGCGACCCGGCCCTGATCGAGGGGATACAGGCCGCGGTTTCCATTCCCGTCATGGCCAAGGCGCGTATCGGCCACTTCGTCGAGGCGCAGATCCTCGAGGCGCTGCAGGTCGACTACATAGACGAGTCCGAGGTGCTGACCCCCGCCGACGAGGCGCACCATATCGACAAGTGGCGCTTCCCGGTTCCCTTCGTCTGCGGCGCCACCAACCTGGGCGAGGCGCTCCGCCGTATTTCCGAGGGTGCTGCCCTGATCAGGTCCAAGGGCGAGGCGGGCACCGGCAACGTCGTAGAGGCGGTGCGCCACCTTCGTTCTATCGTGGGCGATATCAGAAAGATCACCCAGGCAGACTCCGCGGAGCTGCACGCCTGGGCCAAGGACCTGCGTGCCCCTTACGAACTCGTGGCCGAGATCGCGGAGACCGGCAAGCTTCCCGTCCCGCTCTTCTGCGCAGGTGGCATTGCCACGCCTGCGGATGCCGCTCTGGTAATGCAGCTTGGGGCGGAGGCGTGCTTCGTAGGCTCTGGCATCTTCAAGAGCGGCGATCCCGCCAAGAGGGCTCGCGCTATCGTCGAGGCGACCACTCACTTCCAGGATGCGAGCATTCTGGCAAAGGTTTCGCGCAATCTGGGCGTGCCGATGGTGGGCATCGAGATGGACAAGGTGGACGTGCACCTTGCCGAGCGGGGCTGGTAGAGATTCCCGAGGATCCGGTCGTCGGCATACTCGCCCTCCAGGGCGACTTTCGTGAGCACGCGGAGTCGTTCGGGCGCCTAGGCGTCGAGGCGCGTCTGGTCAAGCTGCCGGCCGAGCTGAAGGGCGTGACGCACCTGGTCATCCCGGGAGGCGAGTCGACTACGATCTCCCTGCTTCTTCGCTCTTCCGAGTTGCTCGAGCCCGTGATCGATTTCGCGGCGAACGGGGGAGCGCTGCTGGGCACCTGCGCCGGCATGATCATTCTTGCTTCCGAGATCCTTGATGGCCGGCCGGACCAGGTTGCCCTGGGCGCCATCGACATAACGGTACGCCGAAACGGCTTCGGCCGCCAGGTGAACTCCTTCGAGGCCGACCTTCGCGTGGACGGCGTGGCAGGGGGGCCGATGACGGTGGCCTTCATCCGTGCGCCCGTCGTCACTCGTGTCGGCCCTGGTGTGAGCGTGCTGGCGAGCGTCACCTACGAGTTCCAGGCCGGCGGCGCTCACGAAGTGCCCGCGGTCTGCCGCTCCGACAACGTTCTGGTCAGCTCATTCCATCCGGAGGTGACCGGCGACGACCGATTGCATAAGCTGTTTCTTGAGAGCTTCTAGACGTTCACTTGAGGTGGGATAAATGTCAGGTCACTCCAAATGGGCGACCATCAAGCACAAGAAGGGTGCCCAGGACAAGGCTCGCGGCAAGCTTTTTGCAAAGCTGATCCGGCAAGTGGAGGTGGCCGCCCGTGAAGGCGGAGGCGACCTTTCGTCCAATGCGACGCTCAGGACCATGTACAGCAAGGCCCGCGATGCCTCGGTGCCGGTCGATACGATCGACCGGGCGATAAAGCGAGGGACCGGAGAGCTGGAGGGCGTGCGCTACGAGCCCGTCACCTACGAGGGCTACGCGGCCGCGGGTGTGGCGATCATCGTTGAATGCCTTACCGACAACAGGAACCGCACCGGAGCGGATGTGCGCAACGCATTTTCGAAGAACGGCGGCTCCATGGCCGAGCCGGGAGCAGTTGCCTGGCAGTTCGAGCGCAAGGGAGTGCTGCTCATGGAGCGCAGTGCCGACGAGGATGAACTGATGCTTGCCGCTGCTGAGGCAGGTGCGGAGGACGTTAGCGACCTAGGAGACAGTTGGCAGGTGACTTGTGCGCCCTCCACGCTTGGCGAGGTTCGTGATTCGCTTGAGGGGGCCGGCTACAAGGTCTCCTCGGCCGAGCTGACAATGGTTCCCAACACGGTGATCCCGTTGAACGAAGAGGCTGATGCCCGCAAGGTGCTCAGGGTGGTGGACGCCTTGGAGGATATGGATGACGTTCAGAACGTCTATGCCAATTTCGACATACCCGATGCCATTCTCGAACTGGTGGAGGCCTAGTGGTGCTGGGCGTGGGTGACCCTGCTCCAGACTTCGAACTGGAGGGGCATCCCGAAGCGCACTACTCATTGAAGTCGATGTTGGGGCGACCCCTGATTCTCGCGTTTTATCCGGAGGATCACTCGCCCGTTTGCACGCTGCAGCTGCGTGCCTACTCCGATGGCATGCCTGAATTCTCCGGCTTGGGGGCAACCGTATGGGGCATCAGCCCTCAGGACCCCGAGACACATCGCGCCTTTGCTGAGCGCCAGTCCCTTTCGGTACCGCTGCTCTCCGATCTCGACAAGAAGGTGGGCGCCGCCTACGGAGTGCTCGGGCCTCTCGGCTTCTATCGCCGGAGCATTTTTGTGATCAACCGGCAAGGGCTCGTCACATTCTGTCACCGGACCACCGCCGGGCTCACCTACCAGCCGATGAGCACCTTGCTCAAGGCGGTCAGGGAGGCCGAGGCGGAACCGTCCTAGGCCGGCATACGGTGCGCGTTCTGGGAATCGACCCCGGCCTATCCCGCTGCGGATACGGCGTAGTCGATTCCCTGCCTTTGGCCGCTGAGCACATAGTCTCCGCCGGCCTGATCCAGACCGCGCCCAGTGCGCCGCTGGGTGAGAGGCTTTCGGAGTTTTTTACCGAGATGGCGGCCCTGATTGGCGACTACCGTCCCGACGTGGTGGTCGTGGAGAGAATCCTGTTTCGCAAGAATGCCAAGACCGCTTTTGGGGTGGTCCAGGCGGTTGGCCTGGTCCATTTGGCCTGCCATCAAGCCGGTGTCGCAGTCCTGGAGTACAGTGCAGCCGAGGTGAAGCTGGCAGTGGCCGGCCACGGAGCCGCGAGCAAGTTTCAAGTGCAGAGGATGGTCCAGATCATCGGTGATCTTCCCAGCGCTCCGGAGCCGCCGGACGTCGCAGACGCGGTGGCGCTTGCACTTTGCCACCTCGCTAACATGCGGGGAGGGGGAGCCGCCAGGGCTGCCGCCCCGGCGCCTCTTCCCCAAGTTGACTAGGAGTCTTGGCTGGTGATTGCACTTCTGAATGGCACGGTCCGAGGAACCGGCGGTGCCCGGACTCTGATCGTTCAGGCGGGCGGCGTAGGGTATCTAGTCTCGGTTCCCCTCGCCATAGCGATGACGGCCAAGCAGGGCCAGGAGATCGAACTCTTCTGCGTTACCGTGGTCCGCGAGGACTCGATCTCCATCTACGGTTTCGAGACGCTGGCCGAGCGCAACCTGTTCGAGGTTCTCATCGGAGTTCGGATGGTCGGCCCCGCACTGGCGCTCGTCATCGTCTCGATGCTGGATGCCGATTTGCTCACTGAGGCGGTCGAGACAAAGGACGTGGCGATGTTGACGCGGGTTCCCGGCATCGGGGAGAAGACGGCCACACGCATCCTGGTCGAGCTCTCCTCGAAGCTTGCTTCCATTCGGGCCCTGTCCGGGGCTTCGGGCGGCGCGCCGCGCAGCGCGGGGGATTCGTCGGTGCGGCGGGAGGTGGAGGCGGCGCTTGCCTCACTGGGCTTCGACGCACGCGAGATCAGGAGGGGTGTAGAGGCAATGGAGCCCGGCCAGGACGTCGCCCAGGCGGTCAGAGCGGCGTTGGCGGAGCTGCGCTCGTGAGTCCCCGCAAGGAGATGATCTCCGGAGGCGATCCGGTGGATGACAATCGCGCCGAAGCCTCCAACCCCTTCGCCCTGCCATCGGATATTGCCAGCGAAGTGGCCATCAGGCCGCGATCGCTGGACGAATTCATTGGACAGGGCCAGATCAAGGCTCATTTGGAAGTGGTGATCAAGGCGGCCCAGGGGCGCGGCCAGAGCGTAGACCACCTCCTCTTTGCAGGACCCCCCGGCTTGGGCAAGACGTCGCTCGCCCAAATCGTGGCGAACGAAATGGGGGCCGGCTTCCGTGTCACCTCCGGCCCGACGCTCGTGCGGGGCGGAGACCTGGCTGCCATCCTGAATTCGCTCAATGAGGGTGACGTGCTCTTCATCGACGAGATCCACCGCATGACCAAGGCGGCCGGCGAGGTTCTTTACCCCGCCATGGAGGACTTCAAGCTGGACATCCTGGTCGGCGAAGGGCCGACGGCGCGGTCGATCCGGATCGACCTGCCCAGGTTCACTCTTATCGGTGCCACCACCCGGACCGGCATGCTGACCGGGCCCCTGCGCGACCGCTTCGGTTTTGTGACCCGGCTCGACTACTACGATCCCGAGGAGCTGGCCACCATAGTGCGGCGCTCCGCCGCCATCCTGGACGTCGAGATCGCACAGGGAGCCAGCCTGGAGATAGCCCGTCGAGCGCGAGGTACGCCGCGACTTGCCAATCGGCTTTTGCGCAGGGTAAGAGATTACGCGGAAGTCCATGCCGACGGACGGGTGACCGAGGACCTGGCAAAGGTGGCCCTGGAATTCTTCGGTGCGGATTCGATGGGCCTCGACAAGCTCGATCGGGCGATACTCGAGGTGATGTGCGTGACCTATCGGGGTAATCCGGTCGGGATCACGACACTGGCGGCCACGGTCGGGGAGGAGGCGGAGACCATCGAGGATGTCTACGAGCCCTTCCTCATCCAGGCCGGACTCATAGCCCGCACCAGGAGGGGCCGGGTAGCCGGACCTTTGGCCTTCGAACACCTTGGAATCCAGCCTCCGCCACTGTACGACGATCTTTTCCGGGAGTAGCGCTACTCCTGGGGCCCTTTCGCTTCGGAAAAACTAGTTGTAATATGCAAGTAGTGTTCCGAGGCGATGGGAGGCGTCTCAATGCTCGGGATCTTCCACGCTCAGGGCTCGCAAACCGCCGAGGGGAGCCCCTTGGCCAGTTCCTACGAGCACGGTCTGCACTTTCTGGTCGGCGCCGAGCTGGCCATGGCGGTGACACTGGCCGCCTGCATGGCCATCTCCTACGGAACTGCGGCCAGCACCTATGGCGTGAGCTACTACGGCGTGCACTTCGACACCCTGTGGATCATTGCGGTCGGGTTCCTTGCCACCTCCTACCTTCTCTTTCGTTCTGCCGCGGCCATAGACCGGGATGGCGCCCCGGCCATGGTGCTCCTTTCGCTCAAGGTGCTCGCCATCGGGCTGGTCGCCCTGCTGGTAACCCCATACACGGTTGACACTTTTTTCAACTGGACGCACATGATCATTGGAACGACCGTCTTCGGAGTGCAGATGGCGGTTGGGGCGGTTCTGGCATTCAAGGTGTTGGGTGACCGCCTGGGATGGATCGGCGTGGCGATCCAGTTCGCCGGGGGAGTGATCGCGGCCCTCTCTCTTCCCGATCACATGCTCAATTACATGCTGCAGGGGGAGATCGTATTCCAGGTGGGCTTTGCCATTCTCCTCAATCACCTCTTTGTGAGCACGATCCGACGCCACGCTGCCGAGCCGGGCTGAGGGGGCTTGCCCCGCGGCCCGGTCAGGCGATAGAGTCCCTGCGTGCAGAACTTGATCGAGGTCGAAGGGCTCACCGTCGAGCGTGGCGGCAAGCCCGTCCTCGAGGGAGTCACCTTCGGAGTTCCCGCCGGAAGCCTGACCGGCCTCATCGGCCCGAGCGGGTCCGGAAAGACCACCGTCATGCGCGCGATCGCCGGCTTGCAGCGAAACGTGAAGGGCGTGGTGAGGGTGGCGGGATTCGAGGCCGGCAGCCGGGCGGCAAGGGGAGTGGCCGGCTACCAGCCGCAACGGCCGGCCGTCTACCTGGATCTGACCGTGCGCCAGAACATCTCCTATTTCGCGGCCGTGGTGGGAGTGGGCAGTGCGGCCGTCTCCGAGGCGATAGAGCGTGTCTCGCTTGTGGAGCAGGCCGCCGAGCGGGTCGACCGGCTTTCCGGCGGACAGGTGGCCAGGGTCTCTCTGGCGATCGCGCTGCTGGCGAGCCCCCGGGTGCTGCTGCTCGACGAGCCGACTGTCGGGCTGGACCCGGTGCTGCGTGAGGAACTCTGGAGTTTGTTCGCCTCGCTCGCGTCCCGGGGAGCTGCACTGGTTGTGTCCAGTCATGTGATGGACGAAGCGGAGCGCTGCCAGCGACTGCTTCTCCTTCGTGACGGGCGGCTCCTGGCGGACGCCGCACCTTCGGCTCTCAAGGCCGAGACGGAAACGGCGGACCTGGATTCGGCCTTCCTCGCTCTGATACGCGG
>JAJYPE010000138.1 GCA_021795585.1 Actinomycetes bacterium
TTCGGACCTGGCGACAATCGCTGCCAACCGGATCGCACCGACGGGCTCCGGTCTCGAGGGCTTCACGCTCATCACCACCCCCACGCCCGTCCAGAGCCGCACCTTCGAACTCCTCGGCGTCTCGCACCGCCTCGGCTACGTGTAGTCGGGACAGAAGTCGGTGGCCCCAGGTCACAGGCTCATCACGCCCACCGTGGGGGGAACTTCGGCCTAAACAACCAATATTTCCTGGGCGATTCGGGGGCCGACGGGAAGGCCGAAGGCCAGGTACGGGAGAGCGAGGCCCCTGGCGTGGGATCGGTGGGCTTAACGCGTGGCGGGGGTCACTGGGAGCGGTGTGTTTTCCCTGCTAGAGCGAGTTTTATAGGTGGCCCACTCGGCATCGAAGTCATGCTGACGATGCCTAGCCGCGCGGTGCGCACGAGCGAAGGTCACCGTAGGAGGCGGCCCGTGCCTCCTCCGCAAGGCGCACCGCTTGTGCTTGTGAATGGACACCGAACTTCACCAGGATCGAGTGGATTTGGCTGCGGACGGTGAATACGGAGACGAAGGATTCTTTGGCTATGTCATGCGCGTCTAATCCGCGGCGCAGATCACTGAGCACGTCGCGCTCCTTCGGGGTGAGGGAGGCGAACTTTTCCAGGATCTCGCGCAGCGTGGCCTCCCTGACGCGAAGTTCCGCCAGCATTGCCTCCCGGTCGGGCTGGGGAACCACATTCACGCCGCCGGCAACGAGGCCGATCATGTTGACAAGCTCTGAAACCGGCAGGGCTTTGTCGAAGAGGCCGAGTGCTCCCTCCCGAAGGCACTTGGCCAGCCGGATCCTGTCGCGAACGCCGCTGACAACGATGACGCGGAAGCCAGCTCGATTCAGCGGGCGCACGAGGTCGGCGCCATCGAGGGTCGCACTCAGGTTGAGGTCGACGAGAGCAACGGCTGCGTCGGCGGGGCCGCGAGAGACCGATTCCGCGCGTTGCATCACAAGCTCTCCGTCGAGGCCGGGGCCGGCAACCACCTCGACGGTGAAGCAGGCAGAGGCCACCAGGGCCGCGAGGCTGTTGGCGACCAAGGAGTGATTGTCGACGATGAGCACCGCGACGGCCATGACGGCTCCTTTCTGTCCGCGTCAACCGCCGGCGGCCGACGCGGCACTCCCGGTTGCCAACTGAGTGCTGCGGCCGAGCGTGGCAATGTGTGCCGCCATGTCGTTCGATGTTTCCATAAGGGCGGGGATGCGCAATTCGAAGCAGGCCCCTCCATTGATTCCAGGGAGGGCGTTGATCGCTCCATCCAGATGACTCAGCAGTACCCGCGCAATGCTCAGGCCTAACCCTTCTCCTGGCGCCAATTCTCCCTGGCCGCGCCAGCCCGGTTCGAAGACCTTCTCGATCTCGTCCGCTTGCAGGCCGGGGCCGTCATCGGACACGCTTATTGCGATCTGGCCCGCTACTGCGTTGACCACGACGCTGACCCGGCAGCCGGGGGCGTGAATTTTCGCGTTCTCCAAGACGATGCGAATGGTTCTGGCCAATACTCCCGGGTCGCCCCCGGCCACGAATTCCCCGGCCCCGACGGCGATCGAGACGCTCAGGCCGAGACCTCTGGCAAAGGCGGCTTCTCGCTCCAGAACCGTTATCACGTCGAAACCGCTATCACGCGGCCGGCCCGGGGATACCACCTCGGCCAAGGCTCGGGCCCCCTCTTCGAGGAAAGCGAGCGCATGGTCCAATTGGCCGGGTAGTTGAGGACGCTCAGGGTCCCGATCCAGCAGTTCCAAGGCGGTATTAATTACCGTGACCAGCGAGCGCAGTTCGTGATCCGCGAAGCGCTTCTGGGTCCGCTCCGTCTCGAGAAGCTCACGCAGCGCTACAGCCCGGCCCCTTTCGGCACCGGCGCGGGCCCGTCGCTGCCGTGTCTCGCCTGTGATGCCACCGGCGATGCACCCAAGGGCCGTGATGCGGAACAGGTTGGCCGCGAGCATTGTGCTGCGCGCTGCGGGGGCAAGCGCCTCCACGGACCCGGCCTGGGCGAGGCCGACAAAGGCGAGAGAGAGATAACAGTAGAACTTGCTCGGTTGCACCACCCAGGCAATCGCGTAGCCGATGGCGGCGACGCCGCAGGCGATGGCGGTCACCGAGCCGACGACGGAAAGACTCACCTGGCCAATGCCGACCGCGCGCGCGATCGCCCCGCCGAAGACGACAGCGCCGGCGGTGAGGCCGAAGGGTGTCCACCGCCACATCTTGCTTCGGGCGGTCCGGCGTCGGATCGCCCAGACCGAGGGCCAGACCAGGAAGAAGAGCCCGATTGCCAGACCAGCCACCGGCAAGATCGGGAAGCTCGGCCAGGATCCACCCACGCCATAGCGCACCAGCAGCGGAGTCGCGACTAGCAGCCAGGCTTGGATTCCACCCATCACCAGGCAGCCAATGCCGACCAGCAGCCAAAATGGGGGCTCACCTTCCGCATCCCAGAGCATGAAGCAGCCAAGTGCGCCGGCTGATGCCAGTCCGATGATGAAAGCACCTGTGAGCTGGGATGCGATGCCCAGAGCCCGCTGCGCGTGGGGAGCATTCAGCGAGGTGCCGAAGCGGATGACGAAGGTCCAGACTGCGACGGTGGGAAATCCGGCCCCAGCCGCCGGGAGGAGCCAAGACCGAACTGAGGAGACCGAACTCGCTCGGAAGCGCGAAACACGGGGCGGATTGGAGCCCGTCGCCGGAGAAGCGGGGTTGATGGCGCCCGGACTCGCGCCTTGAAAGAGTCGCGCCACTGTCATTGATAAACCCGAGGATACGTGCACACCCGGCGGGGCTCGAAACTCCGGGCAACGCGAATGACGGCATTGAGGCAGGGCTCGGGCGGAAAGGCGCTTGCGTGCCCAGCTCGCAAACGTGGCAAGCCCGGCTTGCGGGATCTCGAGAGAACCGCGGGGATCGGCCCAGCCAGGCGCGGTCTCGCCGCTTGGGGCTCCCGCCTCGTACCTTCCGCGACAGACCTCCCGGCAATCCTGGCCATGGTTCACCTCGTGGTGCCTTGCGTGATTCCGCCGGAATCGTGCGAATGATCTTGAGCGGGGGCGCCCCCAGCATCGAGGATCGCATCTCCGATCCTTTGCTCCAGGAGACCCGGATCCCGCGCCGCGATACCGTCGGTTTGTCCCACCGGCCCTGGGGCTTTGCCCACCTCGCTCGTGACCTGGGTTACGTCGATCGAATAGGTGTAGGCGACCGCACCCTCCAGGACCAAAAAGCTGGCTCGGGTGGGGTTGGAAACCTCGAGGATGGGAGTCTCCAGTCGCCTGGCGAGCCGCGCCAGTGTGGTGGGCGAGGTGACGCCGATGTATTTGAAGGACCCTTTGGGCCAAGTGCTTACGGGAACGAGCACGCTATGGAAGCGCCACTCCAGGTCGAGGCGCGGATCCCGGCGCCGCCGATTAGTGCTCCAGCGCGAAGTCGCCAACGCCGCGAGGAAGAGCGCGATCGCGCCAACGGCGCCGAGCCCTCTGGCCCAGGCGACCGGAAGCGAGAGGAGTCCAACTTCAATGTGGGAGGCCTTGAGGGAGGTTGCGTAGACGCTTCCCGAGCTGTACTGCGCATAGGGGTTTTGGGTCGGCTGGCCGCCTTGGACTGCACCGGCGGATGCCCCGGTGACCAAGGCGATCGGCGATATGGAGCTCGCGGAAGCGCTGAAGTCAACCGGCGTGCCAAAGACCAGGTTGAGCGGTCGGCCGCCGAGCGAGCCCGCGGCTTGCACCTTGGGGACGATCGCAAGCGTGTAGAGGCTCGGACCGGTCGCCAGGTTCATGGCATTGACCGCAGCCAGGTAGGCCGGCAGCTGGAGCGCCATGGTCTGAGTCCCGGAGGTTCCGGTGAAAGATGCCGGCGTGGGTGCCGCCAGTGTCCGGTCCAGCCCGTCGTTCTCGAGGACTGCTTCGAGCCAAATCTTCCCAGTGAAGGAGCCCCTGGCCGCCGAGCGCAGCGCGAAGGAGTAAGTGAAGGTCAAGTTGGTGATGGAGGAGAGGAAGAGCGGCTCTCCGGTTCCCGCCATCGCGCTCCCATAAATCGACGCCGGCGCGGCGTGTGCGAGGTAGGAGAGGCGGCCGGTGCTCGAATAATCGATCGGCCTGGGTTTCAGTTCCCTGGTTGGGTGCAGGGCCGCGTAAAGGGCGAGCACGGCAAGAGCCGCTGCAGCAACGGTTAACGCCGCCGTGGCTATGGCTGCGACACGCAGCCAACCCATTGTTGTGTGTCTGTCAGACGATGCCATGGCGGCACCTCCGCAACCGTCGAGTGCGGGAACTTCGCCTGGGCCATGCTCCATAAACAGCAGCTGCGCCGACAAGCGTAGCACCCACTTCCGGGCGGCGAATGGCTTCCACCAGACTTCCGGTCTCGCCAAGATTTATCCATAGACGGCCGATTATTTCGCCCTTGAACGGATGGGCGGGGTCGCTGAACGGGTTGTTTTCGCCCTTGAAGGTGTAACGGCCATTTGCCACGCCGATGATCTGGTGCATGATGGGACTTTTTAGCTGCGGGGTCTTGTATGCCGCCACGCTTCCCACCGAGTAGTGCGAACCTTTCCGCATCACCACCAGGTCTCCGGTCTTGAACTTTGGCAGCATGCTCGTGCCGGAGAGGATGAGATAAGTGTCGCTCCCTCCGGCGGAAACGGGCGCGAGGCCCCACCAAAGCAGGCCTGCCATGCCCGCTAGTGCAATGCCGACCAATACGGAACGCCACGGACTTGTCATTTAAGCCTCCTTCGGCTGGCACTTGCCACTGCCGTGCGGCAGGGATCGGTTCTAGAACCGATCCCTGCCGTCGGAGAATTGCCCCCAAACGGGAGCCCTACGCCTTGACGGCTACTGGTTCACCTCGAGTTCGAGGCTGTCGATCCAGCCGACTCCCATAGGTCCAGGTCCATTGACCTGGACTCCGGGGCTGAAGATGCACTTGAACGTGGTGCTGGTCGACGAGGGGTACGCGATGATGCCGCAGGTGGTCCATTGCGGCCCCGGGGGCGGCATCGGCGAATTTGGCGGATCGAGCCGCGCGAATCCCTGCTGCGCCTGGAGCTCTCCACCCGCCGCCTCGGTAGCCGTGAAGGTGACCGAGTAGACGTCCAGGTGGCTTGGACCAGTAGGCGGTGGATCTACCGCCACTCCGTAATGGATTCCGGAGATGGCGTAGCCGTCGACGACCTGGTTGGACACACCCTCGCCCGAAACCGGTTGGGTGTTGGTCGCCAGGAACGCGGTGCTTCCACCCGCCAGAAGTACACCGACCAGAAGCGGAGTAAGCAGTCGAGGTCTAAAAATCATTGACCCCTCCTTTGACAGTGTTGAATATTGTCAAGAACGGCGCTCGAGCGACCGCGTCCGCAACGCATTTGCTCCGGTATAAGCCTTCCGCCTGCTGCATTCCGGGCTGAGCGCTGCGATTTCAGCGCCTGTGCGCGAAGATACTGAAATCTTGAGCCGGTGCCATCGTCAAAGTTGATGAAATAGACCAGGCGAAACCATGTGAGTGGTGGAGGGGCAGCCTGCATCCTGGCGGCGACCCATGCTCAAGTGACCCTTGACCCGGTCACGGTCATCCGTTTGCGGCGTAATGGATACGAACCCGGCACCCCCAGGTGGTCGGTCGGAGGCTATCGAGG
>JAJYPE010000139.1 GCA_021795585.1 Actinomycetes bacterium
GCGTAGTTGACCACGAGCGCAACGGCCGTCGCTTCACCTCCGGCGGGCACTGGTGGTTCACCAGGGACATGGATGCCGGGGTGAGGGCGTACTCCCGCGGAAGTAGGGTGGTCAAGGCGTGGCACGGGTTTCTCCATATGGAGGTGATCGACCACTTCACCCACGCCCCGCTCGCCAGCCGGCTGATTCCCGCCGATCAGCAGGAGCACGCGGCCTACGAAGCGCTCATGGAGCGAGCCCGGGGGCACCTCGACGCCCTCCCGTACCTCGTCGCCGGTGACGCCGGCTACTCGGTGGAGCACGTGTTCAAGGCCAACAGCAACTTGGGGGTGGGATCGGTGTTCCCGTTTCGCCGTCACGCCGGCAGCGAGTCGGCGCACCGCCAGCCGACTGATGTCTACGACGAGCACGGCATCCCCAGGTGCCGCCGCTGCGGAGGGGAGTCGGATTTCGTCCGATTCGCGGTGACCAGGGGAAAGGGGCGGCTCTGGTTCCGTTGCCGGCTGCCCCAGTCGCAGAAGTGCCAGGGCGAGCAGAGCATCTTCTGCGACGAGGCGCCTCGCCACCTGCTCCCGGTCTGGCGCATCGAGCCAGCCTACGCGGCCATGCGGGTTTCCCATCAGTCGTACGAGCACAAGCACCGCGACCTGAGGATCCAGTACCTGCTGGCACCCGACTGCCTGGCGCTGCGCCCGAAGCGGCCCGGGATGGCGTGGCAACAGCTGCGCGCCTCAGCCGCCATGCTCATCGAGTGGCTGCGGGTCTTCCAGCGCGGCGGCTGGGGCGACAAGCCGGCGGTCGTCGGCCCAGCCCGGGAGACCGGTGGCGGCACCATGGTGGAGCGACTGCTCCAGCTCCGCTCAGACCGTCGCGCCGCCGCCAGGGCGCCGACGGGCTCCGATCCACCAGCCATCCTGGTACCGCCCGCCGCCTGAACTCGACCACCCGCCCGACGGGAGGAGTCGACGCAGCTTCAGATAGCCCGACCGCCCCACCGAGCCCGCTTGGGCGGCTTCCGGGCCCACTTCTGAGCTCCGAACCGCGCTCTCCGGCACGTTGAAGCTGACTTCAGTCGCCCTCAATTGCCCCAAAAACGCCGTCTCGGAGCAACCTTGCAACTCACTTTGCAACAACCCTGGTGGACCCGAACGCAAAGAATTCGAACCACCTCGGCGCTGGCGGTCGAGATGCAGGTCAGCCAGATTAGGTTACCACCTGCCTACCAGCGCATCGCGCCGAGAGCCATTGTCCTTCACCAGCTTGGACTCAGCGACTCCGCGATCGGCCGCCGCTTGGGGGTGAGCGACAAGACTGTCCTGAAGGCGATCAAGTGGCATGGGGCGGAACGTCGCGCAGGCCCAAAGTGAGCGCAGCTGGCGCGTGCCTCCAGGGCGGCTATGGTGGTGGTCAGCCACGGTAACCCGCTCGGCATCAACGGACGGAGTCCTCTTCACCACCAAGGCGGCCGTGAGGGTACTCATCTGACGGTGCGGTAGTGGGTCAGTTTGAGATGCGGTTGAGATGCTCCGCGCTTGCGCTGGGAGCGCCGATCTGCTGGGGACGCGCCTAGACTTTGGGGGATGGGGTTCAGTTCCAGCCATTGGAGGTGGCTCACACGCCGACGGCTCGGGGTTGTCGGTTCCCTCGTCGGTGTGGCGTGGAGCTGCTTCTCGGCGGTCCTTCATCCGGGCGGCGTCGGCTTGACAGCTGCCCTTATCGTCGTCGGAGTCGCGGCGCTGGTGGTGTCGGGGGCGATCCTCGTGTGGGACTCTCCTTGGGCGGTGAGCGTTCGTGTTCGTGCCGCGAGCCCGTACGCTATTCCGCCACCCCCGCGCCCAGTCGCTCTGGTCCAGACGCTCTCGGTTGCGTGGGAGTCGGGAGTGTTTCACGCCATCGCGGCCGTTACCTTCGCCCGGGCACGATTCTGTTCATGGTCTGTGTGAACACTTCGCCCGATCAGGACATCCGGGCACTCCGCATCAGAGCTGATGGCTTGACCTCGCTGGACACTTCCGCGCCCGCAGAAGGCTTCACGCCGGGATTCCTTGTGTCGGAGACGGCTGAGGTTGAACAGGATCTGCCTCCGGGCTCGACGCTCCGTGTCCCGATTGTCCGGCACGACGCCGAGTGGGCAATGTTCCCGCACCTGCTCCCGCAGGCGACACGCGTTCCGGTGACCCTGGGGGCGGGGCGATGGTGCGCGAAGTACACGATGATCGCCGCGGGCCTTCGCCCGCTAAGCGTGTCTGCCAGGTTCTCCTGCGGGCCGGCGGCCAGCGCCGCCGAACCCGGCGAGCTGGGATTCCTGCCCGGCTAGCCAAGGGGTCCGGCGATCTCCTCTGCGGACCAAACGTGATCGGCGACCCCAGCCGCCACGGCCGGGGTCCGTGGGTAAGGGTCCGCCAGGCTCTTGTGGGGTCGGGCGAAGTTGTAGTGCATGAAGGGGAGGCTCACGGCGGCGGCCAAGTTCTCGGCCTTCTTGGAGAACCCATTAGTCAGCCGGGTGAACCGCCGCATCCCCATCCGCATGGTGAGGTTCTGGCGCTCGACTTAGGAGGTCGAGACGTACCGGGGGATCGGGGTCGCCCTGAACCCGGTGGGGCTTGGTTCCGATGCACTCCGGGGAGCTGTAGCGGCGCTCGGCCTCGGGAGGAGCGCCGTAGAGCTTGATGAGCATGGCGTAGTCGATCTCCGCCCCGAACGCCCCCTCGACGGCCTCCAGATAGAGTCGGTGGCCGTCGGTGGTGAGCTGGATGCGGTTCTCGATCCGGTCGGCCAGGTCTTGGATGAAGACCGTGGCGTCCGCCGTGGAGCGATCCCCCAAGCGCCAGGTTGGGACCAGCTTGGAGTCGGCGTCCAAGGCCCCCAAGTCCACACGTCGCCGTACCCGAACTCGCCCTTGTGCTCTTCGGGGACGCTCGCAGCCTTGGCGTAGCTGAAGGCCCAGATCTCGTCGCACTCGACCTTGCGGCGGGTCAGCCCCCGGAGCTTCTCGTCCTAGTACTCGGAGCAAGCTTGCCCCAGCTCGACCAAGAGCTTCGTGACGGTGTTCTTGGCGGCTCCCGTCGTGCGGACGGTGGCCCGGATGGAGTTGCCCTCAACGAGGGCCTTGACCACCTGGACCCGCGTGGCTTGGTGGAGTCGGTTCATGCATTTATTGTACCTCTCCTAGAGGTACCAGCCAAGCCGCCTCCGTTATTTGTCCCGTTGGCTGTGGTACAATAAGCCTTGTGAATACGCGGGGACGCCCAAGAAGCGAGAAGCGGCTGGAGGCCGCGTTGGAGATCAGGTTAGCCTCGGCCGAGAAGCAAGCGTTCCGCGACGCGGCGGAGGTCGCGGGAATACCTCTTTCCGCGTGGGCTCGCGAGCGGCTGCGCCGAGCCGCCGTGAGAGAGCTGGAAGAGGCAGCCCGGCCAATCCCGTTCCTTAGTTAGAGCCCGTGTCTCCACTTCGCCAGCGCATAACTGCTGACCAGAAGGGCATAGGGGCCGTCCTTGCGGCGAACAGGCTCGCCGTGCCACCGAACCAGCGCAACTACGAGTGGGAGAGCGAGCACGTAGAGGACTTATTCACCGATCTCGCGAACGCGATCATGAGCAGCCACGGAACGTACTTCTTGGGGACTATCGTGCTCACCTCGCCGGAAGGGGAGGTCCCAGAGGTCAGCGACGGGCAACAGCGCCTCGCTACGATCACGGTCCTGATCGCTGCCATTCGCGACTACTTCGCCCGGATCGGAGACAAACGCGCAGACAGCATCACTACGGACTACCTGTCGACGATGGACATGGACACGACCGATCAGGTCCCTCGGTTGCGTCTGAACATCAACGACGACGAGTTCTTCACCAAGCGAATCCTCGCCCCACCAGACTCACCGGACCGAGCGATCACGCCAACCAAGAACTCACATCACCTAATAGCTCAGGCGGCGGACCTTGCCAAGAAGCACGTCACGAGCATCGTCGAGCCCTACAAAGAAGGGGACCGCAAGAGACGACTCGTTGAATGGCTCAAGTTCATTCGGGAGAGGTCCGAGGTGATCGTGCTGGGCGTGCCTGACCACTTGGACGCGTTTGTGATGTTTGAGACATTGAATGACCGGGGACTCAGGGCGTCACAGGCCGACCTAGTAAAGAACCATTTGTTCCGTCTAACCCAGTCTCGCGTGGCCGCAGCCCAAGCGAAATGGTCCGCGATGGAGAGCGTTTTAGAGTCTCTCGAACAAGAGGACTTGACAGTCGCGTTCCTCCATGTCCTGCTTATTGGCAAGGCGGGCCCCATTAAGGAACGCGATGTACTGACCGAGGTCCGACGGCGGGTGGATAGCGAGGGGCAGGCGCTCACCTTCCTAACGGACGCTGCCGACGCGGTTAGTGACTACGCGGCTTTGTTCAATCCCGAACACGCGAAGTGGAACAGCTATGGGGTGGGCAGCACAAATATCCGGAGACACCTCGTCACCGTCAACCGGGACCTTCGCGTCAAGCAGATCCGTCCGCTCCTCTTCGCAGTGGCGCGCTCATTCTCGCCAGTCGAGGCATCGGCTGCCTTTCGGCTGTTTGTCTGCTGGTCTGTGCGCTTCCTGATCGTCGGAACAGGAGGCGGCGGCGTTCTCGACCGCGCGTATGCCTTACAGGCTCAGGCGGTCGCGGAAGGCCGCGTCACCACCGCCGCGGGACTCGCTGCGGCCATGAAGGACATCGTTCCCGGCGATGGGCTATTTGAGGCCCGCTTTAGCGAGGCTCGGGTCGCGCAGGCCCACCTTGCCCGGTACTACCTGCGGGCCTTGGAAACCCAGAATCAGGGGATGCCGGACCCAGAGCTTATGCCCAATGACGACTCGTCTGTGGTCAACCTGGAACACGTCTTGCCAGAGAACCCCGATCCGACGGGGTGGCCGAACGTCAAGCAAGAGGTGGCAGAGGCCAACTGGCGTCGGATCGGGAATATGGTGCTGCTGCAAGCCAAGAAGAACTCCCTAATGGGAAACAGTCCCTATTCCGAGAAGCGGCCGGTGTTGGAGGCCTCTACTTTTGCTCTGACGAGGGAAGCCGGAGCGGAGTCTTCGTGGGGTCCGGCCGAGATCGAGCGACGGCAGAACAAGTTGGCTGCGTTGGCGGTAAAGACGTGGGGACTCAAGCCATAGAGCACCCGGTCTAGCTAGTGCGTCGCTACGGGGCTGGGTCCTTGTCCCATCTAGCCGCAGCCGCCTTCTTAGCGCTCGCCGACCGTTCCTCCGGAGTGAGCTTGGCGGCCCTTGCCTTGCCGCCCTTCTGGCCGCCCAGCCGGCCCAGCCCCACGACGGTGGGGTTCTTGCCCGCGTAGGGGTCGCGGTCCTCGTCGGTAGCCTCGTCTAGGATGGCGGCGGCCAGCCGTTTCAGGTCGGCGGACTTCCTTGAGCGCCTAGGGATGAGGCCAGTGTTGCGCGGTGGCCGGCTTGGGCCAATTTAAACTGACCCACTACCGACGGTGCGGCCAACTTGACAAGTACTTGCCAAGTTGCTATCTTGTGTGCCATGGCCTCCTTGTCACCGGCAGCGCTCCTTTCCGAGCCGGCGGACCTGTTGCTCCGCCGTCTTCTCGACCTCGGCCTAGCTCCGAGCGCCGACGCGGTGGAACCTCTCTTCAAACGTCCCAGTTGGGCTGCTGCCACTGAG
>JAJYPE010000140.1:0-429 GCA_021795585.1 Actinomycetes bacterium
AGGCGATGATGTTTAGTTACCGGTTGGCATTCGGATTGGATTTGTGGAGGGAGTGCAAGAAATAAACGAGACGCGAAGGCCGGAAAAGGTCTGTTGGTCGTACTGAGGCCGTGAATGTCCTCTGGGTGTTCGGGCCCAAACTGCCGGGGTGCCGGGGACTTGGGTGCCGAGCGCGGTCCGCGTGCCTTCGCAGACGGGGCGATACAACGGCGATGCCGGAAAGCCCGAGGGCCAACCGGCTTGGGTGCTTCGAAGGTGAGCCTCCCAGATCGCGCCTGTGGCCGGCACCCCTGACCTGGGCGCCGGTTCAGTGCGCAAGTGCCTCCCAGATCGCATCCAGTTCGCGGTACGCGCACTTGAATAACTGCTCTCTCTCTCGTCTATCACATTCGCAAGGTCTTGAAAGGTGGCGTCGTCGATCGGCTCCAT
>JAJYPE010000140.1:439-5649 GCA_021795585.1 Actinomycetes bacterium
CAGATCGCATCCAATTTGCGGTCTGCGGACTTGATCAGCCGCTCTCCCTCGGCGATCAGATCCGCAAGGTCTTGAAAGGTGGCGTCGTCGATCGGCTCCATGGCGTGCGCAAGCTCGACCTGGAGGCGCCGGCATGCATCCGTGGGAAGCATCTCCCGGAGCCGCCGGTGCCCCGCATCACCGTCCCGGCCCTCCAACCCATGGAGGATCGGCCTGACTCACCGGGCCGGCCCTTAGTCCTTGACTTCGTGATGAGCCGTCGCACGCGTCGAAGAGCCGGTGCCAAGAGAGATCACCCTCATGTGGAACGTGTGCAGGCACTTCACCACCTCCGCCAAGGCGCACGGGTCGGGGATGTTCACGTGGGCGCCGCAAACGAGCATCACCGGTTCCTTCGGGGCCGCCAGCCGGGCGGACTCCAAGTAGGTCGGCGCGGGGCCGTGAAGCGAAAGAAGGCGGAAGTGATCGCGCCGGCCTGCGCATGGTGGCTCCGGAGCCAAAGTCCGTCTGGTTCCTTTCGGGGCCTCCAAGGCTGCGCCTTCTACTGCGTGGTTCTGTTGGAAAGTTGACGGCAGACGCGGCTAGCCAGTAGTTGTTTCCAGGATTGGCCCAAGTCGTGTCGGTCGGAGAGATCCGGAAGCTAAAAATACCGACCGATAATCATTCGGATACGAATGAAAAAGCCCAGGGCGCGGAAAAGTTACAGGCCATATTGCCGAAAGCGTGCGTTCCAGTATCGAATAAATACGAAGCCGGTTATCCGTACCAACATTCAAGAGCCTGTTATTCTTTTGCTGTCATATCCGCCGCAATGGGTCGTGCTTGGTCGCACCGGTCCTCGGGGGGATGGCGGCTCATCATTGGGTCGTGATCAGAAGTTGGGGTGCGGTGTCGTTGGGTCGCGGCGTCAAGCTGTCTTTCTTTGCCATTGCAGCGTTGCTGTCCCTAGCCTTATTTGCGTTGAACTCGAGCGCTGCATTCGCCGCGCCTCCCGGGACATGCACCTTCAGCCCTGCGGGCTATCCAGGGGATACCGTCTGTAGCCTCGGATCGTCGCTCACAAACACCTCGGTCGCCTCATCGGACGGGACTTATTGGCTGTTCGTTCTGAATGTGACACCTGCCGACGCCCCTGACACCATTACGGCCTGCTGGAGTGGGAGCCAACAGGGCAAGTACTGCGGCCCAAGCGACGTCAAGAGCACAAAGGGCGCAGGAAACACCACCCAGTACGTGTTCCCTGAAAACGCCTACAACACCGATGCGCAGGGGAATCCCAAGCCGCTCGTATCCGCGATCGCGGTAATAGCCGGAACTTCCAGCGCTTCCAACTTCGTGCTGGGCGGCATTCCAGCCGAACCTTACTGCTCGGCCATCTCGGGCGAGGATGCCGGCGAGGCGGCGGGCGCCACCGACACCAACGTGAGTTGCCCGATCGCGGCGGCACCCACCAGCGTTCCTCCCACTACCTCGGCGCCGACGACGAGCGTGGCGCCGACGACGAGCGTCGCGCCTCCGGTGACAGTGGCATCAGCCGTCGCTGCCAGTAGTGCCCCACCGGCCCCGGCCACCACAACCGTGCCGGCGGCGCGGCCCCTAGCGGTCACTGTGACCGCGGCGTCCGCCCCACCCACTACGGCACCGGCCCCGACCACGACGGTGACGGCCCCTCCGGCCACGGTCGTCGTGGCAGCGGACGCTTACCCCTTCAGCGTCTCCACCCCGCAGGCGCCGCCGGGGACCGCGGTGACGGTGAGTGGCGGCCATTTCGGAGCCGCCTGCTCGTCGGTTGTGGTTTCCCTCGGCAGCCAAGTCCTGTTGCGCACCTCGATTATTCCCGGGCGCACCTTGAGGGCCCACTCCATCTACATACCGGGGGACACCCCTACCGGCCAGTACGAGCTGTCCGTGCGCTGTGCGGCCGGTGGATCTGGGGCCCTCGGAGAGGCCGTGGTCTTCTCAGTGGTGCCCCAGAGCCTGCACCGTTCGGGCTTTGCCACCTCGCTGCTGCTGCCCTCCCAAGTCAACTTCAGCCTCAAGTCCGTCGCAGGGAGCCTGGCTCTGGCCGGAGGCTCAATCCCGCTGGTGGCCTTCCCGGCGGAGTTCCTCAACGCCGCGCTCGAGGATCACGAGGCTGACATCCATCACTGGATGGGCTTGCTGAGGGCAAAGTTGCACGGGCGCCGGCGGGTCGCGCCCGATGGCGTGGACTGGCGTGCTCACGCCACGCTGGCCGGGGTGCTGCTAGCCACCGCCTTGCTTTACGGATTCCTGGACCCACGCTTCGGCTTGGACATGACTTCTTTGGCGCTCTTCGTGGGGCTGCTGGCGGGCCTAGCCGTGATCACGATGGTGGCCGACATCCCAAGCATCATCTACCTCAAGCGGAAGGCGCCCGGCTCCAAACTCCACAGCCACGCCATCCCCGGCGCACTGCTTGTGGCATTTGTCTGCGTGGTCCTCTCGAGGGTACTTCATTTCGAGCCCGGGTATCTGTACGGGACCGTTGCAGGCCTGCGCGTCGCTGACGGCCGCCATCTCTCGCACGAGGCAGCGGGCCGATCCAGCGCGCTTTCGGCCGTGAGCGCCATGGTCCTGAGCGTGCTCGCGTGGCTCGTGCGCGAGCCCCTGGTCACCTACGCATCCCACCACCACGCCACCTTCCTCGCCGTCGCCGCCGAGGCCGCTTTGGTCGCGGTGTTCGTGGCCGGCGTCCAGGGCGTGCTGCTCAACATGCTGCCGCTTCGCTTCCTTCCCGGGAGCGCGGTCGTGCGCTGGAGCCGCAAGGCGTGGATCGCCATCGAGGTCGTGGCCTTCTTCGCCTTTGTCCACCTCCTGCTAGGGCAGGGCTCGGGCTATGTGGGCAGTACCTCGGAGATGTGGCCGGCATTGATCTTCGTTGCGGTGGTAGCCCTTCTTACCGCAGGGGTCTGGATCTTCTTCATGCGTTATGACGCGAAGCACCCCGAGGTGGAGGGCGCCGAGGAAGAAGAGATCATCGGGATCTGAATTCCTTCAGGACTTGGCTCGATTGCGCTTCACGCCGAAGACGAAGTAGGCGATCGGCCCAATGGTGTTGAGCATGATCACCGGCACCCAAAGGCGCTTTTTCCCCTTCACCTGGTCGGCGGGGCGCCGCGCCAGGTCTGTAAAGGCTGTCGCTGCCAGTGAGAGTTGTAGCGACGCCGCCACCAATATCAGGGTCTGCTGGCGCTTGCTCATGTCCCGCCACTTGCGTTTCGGCATTGTAGGGCTCCTTCCGGCCGGCGCGCCGGGACGCGCAGTCCCCCTCCGCATACTAGGACTTTTCCGGACTTACGCACGGAGGACTCCCGAAGTGTGGGCCGCCATTGTCGCCCCAAGTCAGGGTCGAAAGTCACCTCCACTCCGGCCTGCTGGTGAAAACGGTAACCGAGCCGGCCTGACTCGTTGTCATCGCGCCGGGAGCCCGGGCCCGCCGGGTTGGAGACTCCGGACCGCTGGCCGCCAACCGGGGGAGGCACCCGCAAGAGGCGCGAACGCCGGCGTGGGGCACGCTTCGCCTGCCCACACTGCCGGTAGTTGGCCGCTGCCACACAGGGAGGCTCAGGGCCAGACGATTCGTTGGCTTTGGCTCAACCGGGCGGGCTTGAATGTCGATGACCAGAGAAGCGCAATATAGTGGCGCGCGATCCTCGGGTGCTGGGCGGCCCCTCCGGAAGTGGAGCCGGTTGCCGGGCCTGCGCGCCGGATGGCCATGAGGACGGGGCACTTGACGGAATTGGACACCGACTATAGGCTGCTCGGCCTCGAAGGAGGCGCCTCCTTCTCCGAAGTCCGCAACGCGTTTCGGCGTCTGGCCAAGCGTTGGCATCCTGACGCGCCTGGTGGCGACAGAGAGCGTTTCGAGGAGATCTGCGCCGCGCACCGACGAATCGCACAACGCTACGCATTGACAGCGGCGGAGGAGGCACGCCCCCTTACGGAGGCAGGGCGCCTCGAAGCGCATGAGCGGCGAAGTCTCGACAGCCGGGCGGTCTTCGAGGCGCTGGCACCGCAGGAGCAGCACGCGTTGCTGAGGCGGGGCTACTCCGAATTGCTGCATCGGACGCTTTCGGGGGAGTCAGAGGCGGAGGCTGCTCGCGCGCTTGCCGCCCTCAATTGGCCTGCCTACCTGGTGGAACGGATCATCGCCGAGCAGCCGGCAGGTGCGAGCGTGGTTGGAGGCTTCCGCCGCAAGGAGGGGGTCCACCCTGCCGAGCGGGCAGGTGAGACCCACGTCCGGAAGCGGAGAGGGATCTTTTCCGGCCATTAAGCCTTTGGCCGTGTCCCGGCTTCGGACCATACCTCGTGGAATTTGCCGCTGAGCCGATCCGGGTGCGGTGCGTCGGGATCCAGCTCGACGCGCACTCCCGCAGCTCCCTGATCCTCCAGGTAGGACGTGATGCGCGCTCTTGCGTCCAGGAAGACCACCTCCGTATCGGCCCAGGGCTTGGGCTCGATCCGCAGACGCATCGACGACGGCCCGGTATGTATCGCCTGGAAGCGGTGCAGGCCGGGCACGCGCTCGATCACGGTGTCGAGGGCCAAGGGGATCACCTGCACCCGGGTGCCATTGGCTGCGGCGAAGCCGAGCAGGCTGGTCGAGCGGCCCACCACGCGCACGGCCGGGAACGGGCTTCCGCATGGGCAAGGGTCGGGCTTGACCATGACCCTGTCGCCAAGTCCGTAGCGGATGAACGGTTGCACCCGGTTGGTAATCAGCACGGTTGCCGAGAGCTTCCCCGGTGGAGTGGGGGAGTAGTCGTCCTCGACGGGCTCCAAGACGTGCCAGTCGGTGTTGATGTGTTGCCAGTGGTACTGGCATTCCGTACCTAGTGCCGGTGCCTCCGAAGAGGCATAGGAATCGATCACCCGGCAACCCGGGCCGCCCGAGATGCGGCTGCGTATCTCCTCGGTCAGGTTCTCGCCGGCCGTGCGGGCCAGAACCGGAGTGATGTGCGGCCGTCCCGCGGCCTGCTCGCCGGCCATCAGGGCCAGCGCGCTCGGGTACCCCGCCAGGGTGGCCGGCTGGAAGAGGTTCAGTTTCTCGACCAGCTTTTGGTTCCGGTCGAGCACGGAGAGCGCTCTCATGCGGGAAGCGAGCCATGGGTGCTCGAGGACGAGTTTGGCCGTGAAGACCTCGCCTCCGTAGTGGCGACCGGTGGCAAAGAGGGTGGCCATTCGCACGC
>JAJYPE010000141.1 GCA_021795585.1 Actinomycetes bacterium
ACGATCATCTGGTTGGTCATGGCTTCCACCGGTGCGCGGTTATCGGTGAAGACGATGCCCGGCCCGGGCGTGGGCTGGTGCCAGGATGCGGCGATGTCGGCCAGTACCGGGCGCAGGAAAGAAGGGAGACTGGACGGGGCTGGAAGTCGGGTCGGGGCCCCCGAGGCCACCAACAGGTAATTGTAGGTTCCGGGCGCTTTGGCGAGATACACGTGAGGGAATACCGCACGCAGTGTGCGCACCATCGCTTCGGTAAGCGGAGCGGTGGGCGAAGTCGCGTTGAGGTTGATGGCGAGGGTGCCGCCGGCCTTTAGATGCTGGCGGCAGAGGTCAAAGAACTGCTTCGTCGTGAGGGAGAAGGGTATGTAGATCTCCTGACTGTAGGCGTCCACGATGATGATGTTGTAGCGGTGGGACGTGCGCCTCAGGTAGAGTCGGCCGTCGGAGATGACCACCTTTGCCGCCGAGGGCCTGAGGTGGAAGTATTCGCGTCCTAGCGCGACTAGTCCGGGGTCCAGCTCCACCCCCGTCATTGCCACTCGCGATCTGTACGGGTCGACGTCGCGGGCGTAAAGGGTCGGGATCGTGCCGGCTGCCATGCCGATTAGCAGGCTGGAGAGTGGCCGCTGGCGCGGATACAAGAACGGTAGCAGCAGGTATGCGTCGTAGTAGAGGCCGGTCAAGCGGGAGGTGGTGTAAAGCGACTGGATACCGGCGGCGTCATTTACGCTAAGCGCGGTGTTGCCATTCGCGAGGCGGTAGACCTGGGCGAACTGGTAGTGCGTTTCCACCTCCTTTATGAGTCCGGGGACGGTCTTCAGAAGCGGGGGAGCGGTGTACGCGGCACCGATCGGGATGACGAGCGCCAAGAGGGCGGTGCGCTTCGAGAGCATCGCGGCGCCCAAGACTATGAGAATGGCCGCAGAAAGCCAGAGTGTGGCTCGTACTCCCAAATAGGGGATTGTGTAGAAGGTTGGAATGAACGTGCCGGCTATCGAGCCCGCGGTCGACCAGGCGTACAGCGAACCGGCCTTGGATCCCACGCTCTCGGGTCGGCTTACCGCCAGGCGAAGCGCATAGGGCGTGACGGCGCCAAGGCACGCTACGGGCGGCATAAAGAGGATGCTGGTCCCAGCGAGGGATGCGATGACGACCCCGGCCGGAGTGGCCAGAAGGCCATGGACCACCTGCGAGAGGAGTGGCGATGCCAGCGCCGGAAGCAGCGCGACGAACGCGCCCGCGCCCAGGGCCAGCAGCCCCAAGCCCGAAGGAGCCGGCCTTCGGTCGGCCAGGCGGCCACCCGCCGCGTAACCAAGTGAAAGGGCGAGAAGTATGAGCCCGATCAGGGTTGCCCAGACCAATTCGGAGTTGCCGAAGAAGGGCTGTAGAAGGCGTTCGGCAGCGAATTCCACCGCCATTACCGCGGCGCCGGTCGCAAAAACGAATGCCCGGAGGAAGACGCCGGTCAGCCGCCAGTCAGCCCTATTCGGATGAAGGCCGCCCGTCGTGCCCCCGTCTGGCGCCATGGCCCGATCCCCTTGCTCAGGCCCTGGGCATGCGGTCGTCCCGGCCGAAGGCGTATAGAAGCAGACTTTAGCTTGGCCGAACTGGAATTTGGGGCGCTAGGCCGGGCAGGCTCGCGGGTCCCACGGCTGCAGGGGCATGTTCGAGCTGGTGGCCGGAAGCGTGACCGGATTGTTGACGGACTGTGTGCCTGTAGAGCCGCCCGCAGCGCTCGCTTGGGAATTTGCCTTGGTTGCCTGGGTACCCGAGGCGCTGGTCAGCGAGTTGGCTTGGGTCGCCTTTGCAGCCGACGCCGCGAGCGTGCCGACACTCAGGCCATTGCCGGTTATCACCTCGACCGGAGCGCCACCCGTTGTCGTCCCCTGGGACATGACGACCGCGCCGGAGAGGTCGGACATCACCTTCTCGGCCATGGCGAGATGGCCCGGCGTGTAGCGGACCACGGTCTCGAGGTTCGAGCCCTGGACGGCTGTGTTCCCGACGGTGGCGATCTTGTAGCCGAGCTTCTGGAGGGAGGTGGCGACGTCGGTGGCCTGCATGTAAGCCCCCGTGCCGTTTGCGACGCTCACGGTGACCGAGGATCGTGCCATCGACGGGGTCTGTATGCCCAGGTAGTGCTGGACGATGCTCCAGTCCTGCGGCTGTGCGGCGAACACGACGTCACCATAATTGGCGCCTAGGTAGGTGTAGTTGTTCTCCAGCGCCACCGGGAAAGTCGCGGTCTTGATCGTGTTGGGGTTGGTATGCCTGTAGGTGGTGGCCAGCGATACCAGCTCGTTGAAGCTGAAGGTTTTGTCAAGGCCCAGGTAGGGATCGATGGCGGAGAGGACCGAGTTCAAGGTGACGGGGTTGGAGATGCCCTTGGCCTTCACCTCGGAGGCAAGCACCCTGAGGAACTCATGGTCTCGGCGGATTCGGGAGAGATCGCCGAGGGGGTCGTAGTACCAGTTGACCCCGTTTGGCGAGTACTGGAGATGGCGGGCGCGCACCACCGCCAGCGCCTGAAAGCCGTTCAGGTGCAGGCAGCCCGTTTGCGTGATGTTCAGACCCGAGTAGGCGTCCTTCAGCTGGTAGGGGAAGTACATGTTGATCCCACCGAGTGCGGTGACGACCGATTGGAAGGTATCGAAGTTGAGCTCGATGTAGTGATTTATGGGAATGCCCAGGTCTTGTTCGATGGTCTTGACAAGGGTGGAGGGCCCGAAATTGAGAGCCGAGTCGACCCGGTTCAGCTTGTTGCTTCCGGGAATCGGCAGGAACAGGTCCCTGGGAATTGAGACCAGGGTCACCGTGTGGGTCTTTGGATCCATATGGGCGATCATGGTCACGTCACTACGCGCGCCGCCCACCTGGGAGCCACTGCCGAAGGCGCTGGCCTGCTTGCCGTTTAAGACCGACCGCGAGTTGTTGCCGACCAGGAGGATGTTTATCGGCTGATTGGCACCAGCGGTGGCAAGATTGCCGACGGCCAGCTTTTTGATCTCTGCGAACTTGATCCTTGCGTAGCCGTAAACGCCGATGGCGCCCAGCACGATCACGCCGGCAAGAACGGCCCCGATAACGGCGACCCTCCGGCGCCCCTTGTGGACTGTTCGAGCGGAGCGTGCCGGCCGCGGGTTCTTCTTAGAGGGCTCCGGCCTGTAGTAGTACTGCTGATTGGTCATGCGCGATTGTCTGTGAAGCTCTCGTGTCGGGCCAGGCGTGCAGTATTGGGCAGCTGCAAGCTAGTGTGTTACAAGATATCCGTGAAGTGAGTACAGAGATACTCACACGGTTTATGGAGGCTAGATGCCGTCTGAGAAACTGCGTCTCGTTCCAAGTGGGACGGGTGGACTTACCCTAAAGGCGCAGATCCTTTCCAAGCCCGACATTGAGCGGGCTGTCACGCGAATCGCGCACGAGATCCTGGAGCGCAATCGGGGCCCCGAGAACCTGATGTTGCTCGGCCTGCTGCGAGGCGGCGAGTGGCTGGCCGCCTCCCTCGCCAAGAGAATAGAAGCGCTCGAAGGAGTGGCGATTCCTCAAGGGACCTTGGACGTAACCGCCTTTCGTGACGACGCTCCCCGTGATGATCCGGATGTGATCGGGCTACCGTCGGATCGCAGCAACATCCCGATCTCCCCGCAGGGCAGGGTCGTAATCCTCGTCGACGACGTGATCTTTACGGGGAGGACGGTCAGAGCCGCGCTCGACTCCTTATTGTCGCGTGCCCGGGCATCCAAGGTGCAGCTTGCCGTCATGGTCGATCGCGGCCACCGTGAAGTTCCTATACGCCCTGACTACGTGGGCAAGAATCTCCCGACGTCGCACAACGAGTACGTGGAGGTCACGCCCGAGGTGGTCCGGATCTACCAGGAGGCGCACCCCGAGGGGAGCAGTCATGGTGAGTGACGACGCCCTGAAAAGAGGCTTCTGGTCCATGGGGCAGCTCGACCGCCAGGGGGCGGAATCGCTTCTGCGGCGCGCGCGCCATTTCGCGAGCGGACCCAGGCGGCTTGAACTGCTCGGTGGTATCGAGATAGCCGCATTATTCTTCGAGACCTCGACCAGGACAAGAGTGTCCTTCGAGGTCGCGGCAACTCGGCTGGGCGCTTCGGTGATCAACTTCGATTCCAAGTCGTCCTCACTCTCCAAAGGGGAGAGCCTGCAGGACACGGTGGAGACCATCGGCTCTTTCGGCGTCGATGGCATGGTGGTGCGCTCCTCGGCCGCCGGTGCGCCGGAGCTGATCGCGAATTGGACTGGGCTGAAGGTCGTGAGCGCGGGCGATGGCGCCCACCAGCACCCCAGCCAAGCCATGCTCGATCTGTTCACGCTTTCCGAACGGCTTGGCTCCCTGGACGCATTGTCCGGCCTCAAGGTCGGAATAGTTGGCGACATCGCGCATTCACGGGTGGCCAGATCCCTCATGGATGGGCTGCATCTCTTCGGCGCAGAGACCACATTGGTCGGACCGGCGACCCTCATGCCGCCGGCGGGTTTTGCCTCTTACGCCCGTGCCACCTCCGACTTCGACGGTTGTCTCGCGGACCTGGACGTGATCTACCTTCTTCGCCTGCAACAGGAGCGGATCGGCCAGGGGCTTATTCCCTCCTTTGGGGAGTACGTGGCGAGGTATTCGCTAACCCGGGAGAGGTATCTGCGCCTCAAGCCGGGAGTGGTGATAATGCACCCCGGGCCGGTATATCCAGGTATGGAGGTTGACTCGGCGGTGATCGCGGACGAAAGCTCCCTGGTGCGCTCCCAGACCAGGAACGGCGTGTTCGTCCGCATGGCGATCCTGGAGACGGTTTTCGGCGCGGGGGTGATGCAATGAGCGGCCGTGTTGTTTACAAGGGCGGCCTGCTCCTCGATCGTTCCGGCGTAAAGAGCGGAGACCTGGCCATCGAGGATGGGACGATTTCGGCCGCGGGTGACGTCGTCACCCGGCCCGGTGACATCGTGGTGGATGCGCGAGGAGGCCTCCTTTTGCCGGCGCTGGTGGACGCACATACGCACCTGCGCGTCCCAGGTGGCGAGGAGGCCGAAACGCTGGAGAGCGGGACAATGGCAGCGGCCCTGGGTGGATATGCCGCGGTGCTGGCCATGCCTAACACCTCACCCCCGCTCGATAATCCGGCGCGCATAGCTCAGATGCTTTCGGGAGCCGCCCGCCTGCCGGTGAAGGTCCTCTCCTCCGGGACGATCACAAAGGATCGTGCCGGCGCCGAACTCTCACCGCTGGCCGCCCTTGTCAAAGCGGGTGTCCGCCTAGTCACTGACGACGGATCGGGTGTCCAGGATGCCAACCTCATGCGGCGCGCGCTTCAGTACGGCGCCGAGCTCGGCCTCGTCATAGCCGAGCACTGCGAAGTCGATTCCCTTTTTGGCGAAGGCGTGATGAACGAGGGACCGCTGTCCGCGGGTCTGGGCCTGAACGGCATACCGGCGGTCGCGGAAGAGGCCATGGCTGCGAGGGACATCGAATTGGCCCGGGCGACCGGAGGACGGCTGCACCTCCTGCATCTCTCCACGGGCCGCTCGGCGGAGCTGGTCTCCAGGGCAAAATCCGATGGGTTGCCGGTGACGGCGGAAGTGACCCCCCATCACCTGC
>JAJYPE010000142.1 GCA_021795585.1 Actinomycetes bacterium
CGCCTGGAAAAAAGATCCGGTAATATCGTTCCTTATTCTTCACGGTCGCTGCAGGTCGTGCCGGGAGCGCATCTCCTGGCGGTATCCGCTCGTCGAGTTGCTTGGAGGGATCGCGTTCGCGGCGATCGCAGCGCGTTACTCGAGTCCGCTTCTGCTTGCCGCCTTGTGCGTTTTCGTAGCAGTACTAATAGCCGAAGCATTCATCGATCTGGATACGCGGAAGCTTCCTCGACGCATCATCTATGTCGGTGGGCCGTTGTCACTAGTGCTATTTGCAGCGGATGCTTTTCACTCTGGCAACCTGCGGATGGTCGAAGACGCCGCGCTGGGTGCCCTGATCGCTGCGGCGGTTTTTGGTGCCATCCACTTCGTTGCACCCCGCTCGATGGGCTTCGGGGATGTGCGATTCGCGGCCTACATAGGGGTCAACCTTGGCTTTCTCGGCCTGGCCACGGTTGTGAACTTTCTTTATGGCGCATTCATATTCGGTGCGTTGTTTGGAGTGGTGTTCGCACTCGTCAAATCCAAGACCTTGAAAGTGGCAATTCCTTTCGGGCCCTTCATGGCGTTGGCTGCCTTCGTTTCGGCTTTGTTGGCCGGGGTAATTCGTGTACTGTAGGATTTTGAGCCTTCCGGATGCGGGTCGCGATGGCGGCGGAGTGCTCATTGAATTGGTCGCGATGCGCGGTAGGTGTGCGGAGCAGTTACAACGTTGAAATTTTTACCCAGTTAATCGGAAAAGCTCTTAATTTCTTTGGCTCTCGTGACGATTCGAGAGTATGATGTGTTGGCCTTGTTGAAGTTGTGGAATATGTTGAAGATGTCCAACATGTTGCATGGTTGCGGCAACCGCCGCGATGGCCACGAGAAATGACGGGAGCTGGGCCCAGTGGAAGAGCTGATGCGAGTGAGGGAAGTGGCCGACGTCATGAAGGTTTCGACCACGACGGTGTACAGACTCATCGCTTCGCAGGACCTCCCCGCCAGCAGGGTTGGCAAGGCTTGGCGCATAAAGCGCTCCGACGTGGCCCGTTACCTCAAGCAGGGAGGCAACTGATTTGAGGCGTGTCGTTGGTATAGACATCGGCGCCTTCTCTGTCAAGGCCGTCGAGCTCGAGTACGATCCCGGCCGAAAGCCGACGGTCTCCAACTTTGGACTGGTCACCCTCCCTAAGGGCGCAGTCGTTGGCGGAGACATTCGTGACCGTGGAGCCGTCGTCGAGGCAATTAGACGCATGTGGTCTGATGGCAACTTCAAGTCCAAGGACGTCTGCGTGGGCCTTTCGGGTTCGCGCGTGTACCTGAGAGATCTCGAGTTTCCCAGCATGGAGGAAGAGGATCTGCTCTCCTCCGTCCGCTTCGAGGCGACCACCTTTCTTCCTGGTGATACCAGCGAGTACGAGGTCGACTTCGAATATCCGAAGGGGAGGCGGGTCGTCCGCGAGGACGGCACGCTTACCATCCACCTGGCCGCCACTGATAACGCCATGTTGGACGAATACAAGGGCGTTGTACAGGATGCCGGTCTCCGGCTTGCTTCCGTCGATGCCTCGTTCCTGGCGCTCGTGCGGGCCGTAATCCTGCAAGAAGCGCAAAGGTCGGGCGAAACGGTTGGTGCGAACGGCCGCCGTCGTGGCTCGTCGGTACACATCGTCGAGCCAACGCAGCAGAGCACTCCGTCCGCGGAAGAGTCCGAGGACGAGCAGACTCTTGCTTTCCCAGTCACGGAAGCGGCGAGGCGGGACAAGATTCTCGCCGTGGTCTCGGTTGGCGCCGACAGCATCAATATTGGCATCGCGGAAAACGGGATGCTAACTCTGGCCCGCTCCATCGAGGATCGGGCAGGCGACGCGGTGACGGCGGCGATTTCTGAGCGCTTCGACCTCTCCGAAACCGAGGCGGAATCTCTTAAGCGGGCTCTCGGCCTTTTCTCGCCGATCCCCGAGGAGCTCGCCTCGCGCGTGGAGCGCGACGAGCTCGATCGGTTGGTGGCAGCGAGAGTCAGCGACATATCTTCGTCGATCTCCACAACGCTCAGCTCCTATCTGTTCCAAAAGGACAATCCTGCGGAGGTCAAGGTCCTCGTTTGCGGTGGTGGATCGCTCGCCTTCGGCTTCTACGACTCGCTTCGCCAGGGTCTGGCTCCTGAAATCGTGCTCGAGCGGCTTGACCTTCTCGAACTGGTCGCCTTCAGCGTTCCGGAAATGCTGGCTGCCGACAAGGACCGCGTCACCGGCGTCATGCCGGAGGCGCTCGCCCTTGCGCTCGGCCGCTGGATAGCCGCCGACGGCACCCGCGTGATCAACCTGCTGGGCGGCGAGGCGGAGGATGCCCGGCGTGTCCGCCGCGACCTGGCAGTTGCCGGCCTGAGCGTGCTTGCCGTTTTGGTTGTTCTCGGCGCCCTCACTGCTCTTCGCAGTAGCCAGCTGAACAACGCCAACAACCAGGTTTCGTCGGCCCAGGTCCAGCTCGCCCAAGAGCAGGCACAGCTCGCCAGGCTGGCTCCGGTCGCGCAGGTGAAGGCCAACCTGACAAAGCAGGAAGGTACCTTGCAGACGCTACTGGCTGGCGATGTGCAGTGGCCGATCCTGGTGAACACTCTCGACACCGCCACGCCACCCGATGTCTGGTGGACGAGCCTGAGTGGGCAGGCTCCTTCGGGAACCACCCCTGGGACCGTAACTTTCGCCGGCATGGGCTGTTCTCAGAAGGCACCCGCGCACTGGCTCAATGACCTGGCCACCGTATCGGGCTTGCTTGATCCGTGGGTTTCGTCGTCCACTGCGTCCAGCGGGCAGTTGTGCGTGAACGAATCATCCATCGACGCTCCAAACAACGTGGTGGTGACGTTCAGCTCGACGGCAACTCTTGCGTCGAGTATCACCGCAAGCAGATACCAGGCCTACCTCAGCGGGGAGGGCATTTCGCAATGAAGTCGATGATGCGCAGACGCATGATTTTCGCAGTCGCGCTTCTTGTCGGGGTGGTCCTTCTTGGCGCCTTTGTCTTCCTGATTTGGATCCCCAAGGGCAAGGAGATATCTTCGGCGAACTTGGAGCTGGCCTCGCTGCAGAGCCAGCAAGCAAGCAGCCGGGAAGAGATTGCGTCGCTCGAGGCGTTCAAGGCCCAACTGCCCACGGCCAAGGCGGAGCTAGCTCGCCTTACCAACGCGATTCCTTCGTATCCTCAACTTGCGGACTTCATCCTCATGGTCAACCGGATATCGAACGAGAGCGGCATCAGCTTCCTTTCCATAAGCCCCTCCCAGCCCGCTCCCCAGGCGCCGCAGACCTCGACACCCGGGGCATCGACGCTTCCGGCGGCCGTGACGCTTGGCGTTCAGATCAAGGGCGGATACTTCCAGGTGCTCGACTTCCTCAATCGCCTTGACAACCTGCCAAGGCTCGTCGTAACGAGCACCGTCAGTCTCTCCGGAAGCGGGACGCAGACGGGTCCGCTGGTAAACGGTTCGCAGGTAAGCGCTTCCCTCCAGGCGAAGATCTTCACCCAGAACATCCCCGTCGGCACGCCAGGAGTCCCGATCGCCTCGACCACAACCACCACCGCCCCCGCTGGCTCGACGACCACGACCGCAGCCGGTTAGAAGGTGAGGTAGCAGATGTCTCAGAACAGCACCGAGCTGATACCCCGTCAAGAGGGCGATACTGACCCAGGCTCTGGGCAGGGGTTCTTTGGGCGGCTATCTTCGGGCTCGAAGGTCCTGCTGGTGATCCTGGCCATAGTGCTGGTGATTGCGATCATCTTTGCCGTTGCCAAGCTGGTCAGCTCACCGACCGGAAGCAGTAGTCCCACGCTTCCACCGGCTGGCACCCCTGGCACCTCCGAGGCGACTACCACCACTGCTGGCGGCACCGTAACCACCTTCTCCGGCGCCTATGGAAATCGCGACCCGTTCGTTCCTTTGGTAGCAGCGACAGTCACGACCGTCCAGAGCGTGTCGACGACGACTACCACGACGGCGCCTGGCGGAGTCGTCGTGCCGACCACAGCGACGACGGTGCCCAGCCAGATCTCGTTGGTTTCGGTATCGCCGGTGGGGGCTTCCCCAACCGCCGAGGTTTCGGTCGGATCCACCAGCTATCCCGGCCTAACCGTGGGAACCTCCTTTGCTAATGGCGCATACAAGATCACCGCGATAAATCAGTCGACCGCTTGTGCGACGTTCACCGGCGGCGGATCGAGCAGCTTCCAGCTCTGCACCGGGCAAGCCGTGCTGAAGTAGGCCGTGGCCAGCCAAGAGAGTGGCGCATGAGTCGAGGCTAGGCTGTGTCGACATGATTCGATACTTGACCGCGGGCGAGTCCCATGGCTCCGGGCTTGTCGTGATTCTCGAGGGAATCCCGGCCGGTTTGTCCCTGACCGAGGAAGACTTTCAAGGCGAGCTGGGCCGGCGCAGGCTTGGCTATGGTCGCGGACCGCGCATGCGCTTCGAGCAGGACGATCTCACCTTGGTGGGGGGCATCCGGCACGGGCGGAGCCTTGGCTCTCCCATTGCTGTCGAGATTCGGAATTCCGAGTGGGCGAAGTGGGAAGAAGAGATGTCGCCGGCCCCGGGTTCGCCGAGCAAGGTGCTGACCAAGCCGCGGCCAGGCCATGCTGATCTAGCTGGCATGCTCAAGTACGGTTTCGAGGACGCGCGCGACGTTCTTGAGCGGGCCTCCGCCAGAGAGACCGCGGCGAGAGTGGTGGCAGGGACCGTGGCCAAGGCGTTACTCGCCGAGATCGGTGTGAGCGTCTTGTCGCACGTGACCCAGATGGGCTCGGTTGAAGCCAAGATCTCTTCGCTTCCGACGTCGGCCGACTTGGAGGCGATAGACGCCTCGCCCGTGCGCTGTCTCGACCCGCTGGTGGAGGAGGCCATGGTCTCGGAGATAAAGGCAGCCGCCAAGGTCGGCGATTCGCTTGGAGGCGCGGCCCAGGTAGTTGCTTGGGGCGTGCCGGTGGGCCTTGGATCGCACGTCCATTGGGATCGGCGAATCGATGGGCTGCTCGCCTATGCGCTCATGAGTATTCAGGCTGTCAAGGCGGTGTCGATCGGGGAAGGTCTGGACATCTCTTATCGACGGGGGTCCGAAGCCCATGACGCGATTCATTGGAGCGAGGAGCAGGGTGATTACTATCGGGACACCTGGAGAGCGGGCGGGGTGGAAGGCGGCATGACCACCGGCGGACCCGTCGTTGCCACTGCCTGGATGAAGCCCTTGGCCACTTTGAATAGGCCCGTGCTCGAGACAGTTGACGTGAGGTCCAAGGAGTCGACGGTCTCCTTCAAGGAGCGGACTGACGTTACCGCCGTGCCGGCCATGGCTGTCGTTGCGGAGACCATGGTTGCGCTTGTCCTTGCATCCGAGGCGATGCGGAAATTTGGTGGCGACTCGGTTGCCGAGTTCAAGCGGAATCATGACGCTTACTTGGAATCCCTTGGTCAGACCCCGTCGGCCGCCCATCGTCCAGGTGTCTGAATACCCCCGCTCTCCGTTGATGACCGACGGCTTGGCCGGGGGGTTGCCAGGAGCGGGAAAGTCGGCAGTAGGTGCTGAATTCGTGCCTGCGCTTAGGCCGGGCATGGCTGATTTTTACGACGGCCTTTCC
>JAJYPE010000143.1 GCA_021795585.1 Actinomycetes bacterium
AGGCCGCCGGAAAGCTGGTGGGGATAGTCTTTGATGCGCTCTGCAGGCTTTGGCATGCCAACCAGTTCGAGCACCTCGACCGCCCTGGCCATGGCCTTTTCCCGGGAGACGCGCTTGTGCAGGCGGACCGCTTCGGCGATCTGGTTGCCGATGGTGAGGCAGGGGTTGAGCGAGGTCATCGGGTCCTGGAAGATCATCCCGATGTCGTTGCCCCGCACCCTGCGCATATCTGCCTCGCTGAGGGTGGCGAGATCGCGGCCGTCGAAGAGGATCTGACCACCGGCCAGGTAGCCGCCGACCGGCAAAAGGCGCATGATCGACATGCCGGTCATGGTCTTTCCGCACCCCGACTCTCCCACCAGTCCCACCGTCTCGCCGGCGCTGATGGAGAAGCTGACGCCGTCGACCGCTTTGACCTCGGCCTTGCGCAGCTTGATGTTGGTGTGAAGATCCTTTATCTCGATGAGAGCCAAGGGAGATTCCTCTTCCACTAGTGAACCTGTGCCGACGGCTACGCCGGCACAGGCAATTCGGCTAACGCCTCTGCAGACGTACCTCGAGCGAGTCGCGGATGGCGTCACCGATCAGGTTGAAGGCGACCACCGTGAGAATGATGGCGAAGCCGGCCGGATAGATCAGCCACCAATAGCCGGCGTAGACGTAGTTGACGCCGTCGGAGAGCATGCCGCCCCAGTTCGCGGCGGGCGGTGGCAGTCCGAGCCCAAGGTAGCTCAGGACGGCCATGACCAGAATCGCGTCGGCGACCTGGAAGGTGGCGTTCACCACGATTGTCCCGATGGCGTTGGGGACGATGTGGCGGGCGACGATGCGCCTCGAGCCGCCACCCATAACGCGCACGGCCTTCACATAGTCGCGCACCCGAAGCGAGAGGGCTTCACCTCGCACCAGTCGAGCGGGGGAGAGCCATGAGACTCCAGCGATGACGATGATGAGAAGTTTCAGCGTCGGGCGGAAGACCGAGGCTAGATAAATCAGCAGGAGCAGGGTGGGGATGGCGAGAAAGGCGTCCACGATGCGCATCATCACTGTGTCGACGATTCCCCCGAGAAAACCGGCGACCGCTCCCCAGGCCACCCCAAACATCGTGGCGATGATTGCGACGGAGAATCCGATTTCGAGCGATGACTGTCCACCGAGCATGAGGCGGCCCAGGACGTCATAGCCGTTCTGGTCCGTTCCGAGCGGATGCCCCTTCCCCGGAGGCAAGTTGATGTTGTAGGTGGTGGTCACCTGGTTGGTGTGGTAAAAGATCGGCCCTAAGAAGCAGAAAAGCACTGCCGCGAAGACCAGGCCAAGACCGACCACGGCGAGCTTGTTTTCCAGGAAGGTCTGGAGGATCAGCTTGAATTGCGAACCGGTCTCGAAGGCCTCGCCGCCGGCGGGAACACCCTTGTCGACGAGGATCTCGGCCTCTTGTCCCGGGGTGCTCGGGGCTCTCAGGTCCTCTATCTCAGACATGGGCACCTCTTGGGCGAATCGGCATAACGATAAGGGCGGCGCGCGTGCTGCGCAGAATGGTCGTGGCGGTGTTCGGCCCCATCACCTGTACCTGACCCTGGGATCGAGCACGGCGTAGGCGATGTCCGCTAGAAGGTTGCCAATCACGGTGAGCACTCCGACGAGAATAATGATTCCGAGCAGCAGGGCAAAGTCCTCGGTGGTGGCGGCGGTGACGAAATCGAGGCCCGTGCCGGGGAAGTTGAAGACGGATTCGGTGACGACCCCCGCTGTGATCAGTGAGGGAAGGCTCAGTCCGATGAGGGTGGCGATCGGGATAAGCGCATTGCGGAGCATGTGCTTGAACAGGATCGCCCGCTGGCTCAGGCCCTTGGCCTTGGCGGTGCGGATCCAATCCTGTGCCAATGCATCGATGGCCGAGGAGCGCATGTAACGCGAGAAGGAGGCAAAGCTGACAAGGGTCAAGGTCAGCACCGGCAGCACCAGGCCGGAGGGGTGAGCCAGGATCTGACCAATCGTGGATCCCTGGGGGGCTTGGGCGGGGAAGAGGTGGGTGTTTACGGCGAAGGCGATAATGAGAATGAGGCCGAGCCAGAAAGAGGGCATGGAGTAGAGCAGAAAGGATATGGAGGTGGCGGCGTAGTCAAAGATTCCGTTTCGCCTTACTGCCTGGAAGATGCCGACAGGTATGGCGATGATCACAGAAAACACGAGCGCGGATCCCACCAGGAGCACCGACTTGGGCACCTCGCGCGCCAGCACCTGAGAGACGGGCTGGTTGAGCTTGTAGGAGTAGCCGAGGTTACCTTGGATCAGGTGTCCCATGTAGACGAAGTACTGAGTAACCAGTGGCTTGTCGAATCCGTTCTGGTGATTGAACGTCTTTATGGCCAAAGGCGTGGCTCGGTTCCCCAGAAGCGCCTTGGCGGGTCCGCCAGGAAGTAGGTGCTCGAGGATGAACCCGATAATGGACACCCCGATCAAAACGACGATTGACTGGAGCACCCGGCGAATCAGGTATGCGGTCAAGGACTCACCTCACGGGTGGTAACTAGAGAAGACACTTTAGGGACATCGCGATGCTAGCGGGAAATTCAGTTGATTTCGCATCGAGGGTTCATCCGCTGGTGGGGAGATAAGCTCCGCCATCCATGAAGAGAGCGCCGACCGCGGCCGCTGGCGCCGGCGCTCTCCGGTTCGACTGGCTTCCCGAAATGCGAGGGGAAGCCAGTCATCCGATATTGCTACTTGGTGAAGTACCAAGCCTCGGGGGTGAGGTACCCGAAGGCGTTCTGCTGGACGCCCTGCAGGGTTGAGCTCACCTCAGAGAGCTGGTAGTCGGAGTTCGGCTGGAAGATCACCGGCAGGCTCTTGACAATGTAGTTCTGATAGGCGTTGAGGGCGCTCTGAGTCTGCGAGGCCGGAGCCGTGTGGGTCGCCTGGATCAGGCTGTCCGCGGTCGGGTCGCTGTAGCTGCCGAAGTTGGCGCCCGCTCCAGTCTGGAAGAGCTCACCACCAGTGGGATAGAAGTCAGGCGAGTAGACCCAGCCGCCGCCCCAGTTCTGCATCTGCCACTTACAAGCCGCCTGGGTGGCGGTGCAAGTTACAGCGTTTCCGATCACCTGATCGAAGGGAGCCGTGGTGAGGTTGATGGTGATGCCTGCCTGAGCCGCTGCGGACTTGAAGGCGTCCATCATCTGGGTGGTCGCCTGGACGCCGGAAGCGTACTGCAGGTTGAAGGTGAGCTGGGCCCCCTGGGCGATTCCCTTGCCGCACTGGTTGGCTGCGGTGCCGGGGCTCGAACAGGTGTCCGTGCCGTTTGCGTTGATGGTCCAGCCGTGGGCCTTCAACAGCCCGGTCGAGGCCGAGACGCTGAAGGGATACGGGTTGGCGCGCTCCGTTTGGTCAGCGAAGGAGTTGGCCGGGACGATCGGTACCGGGCCGTAGGAGGGAACCCCGTAGCCCTTGCCGAAGGTCGCGATCCACTGCGGCTGGTCTACCAGGTGCTGGAGGGCCTGGCGCACGTATGCCTGGTCGATTATCGGTCCAACCGTCGGGTTGTTGAAGTTGACGACCCAGTAGTTGAACGAGAACAGGATCCAGGGAGTGAAGGTGAACCCGCTCGAGGTGAGGGCGGTCTTCTGGCTCAGGTCGGCCACCGGGATGTATCCGTATTGGAGGCCCGACCCGCTGCGTAGCACGTTGAACTCCGCGGATTCGGTGGTGAAGGGCAGCTCCACGAACTTGGAGATCGTCGGCTTCACCGGTCCGCTGTAGGTCGGGTTCGGGACGAAGACCGCCTTGCCCTGCGACGTGAAGGACTGCAACTTCCAAGGACCGTCGACGACAGACCAGATCGGGCTGGTCGTGTAAGTCGCGGTGTCCTTGGCCTGGGCATTGAGGAACGTGTAGACCGCCTGGGCGCCCGCGGTGGTCAGGTCAGGGGCGGTAGTGGAGGTCTCCGAAGGCGCTGCCTGGCCGGCGGCGGTGACGTCCCATGCCATCGGCATCGGGGTGATCTGGGAGAGCTCGTTATAGGTGAACCAGGTCGGGTTGTAGCTGGCGTTCAGGTTGAAGACCACCGTGGTGGGGCTGGTCGCCTGGTAGGAGACGACGTTGTCCGGGAAGGCGCCAGGCACGTAGGCGGCCCAGTTGGCCTTGTTCGCCTTGAGCATGTTCATCCAGAAGACGACGTCGCGGGCGCTCACGGTCTCGCCGTTGGACCACTTGTAGTTCTTCAGGGTGATGGTGACCGTCTTGTTGTTGTTGGAGAAGACGGGCGGATTGGCAAGTGAGAGCTGGTTGTTGATGACCGGCGTGGTTCCTTTGCCGAACCAGTAGAGCGGACGGTACATCAGCGCCTGGAACTGGGAGAGGTTGGTGACGGAAAAATATGCGCCGCTGGAAAGCGGGAAGATGTAGTTGGGGGTGGCTCCGGGCCCCTCGGCGAAGTTTACCGTTCCGCCGGAGACCTTTGTGGTGCCGGAGGATGTGGTAGAAGTCGACGAAGAACTTCCGGATCCACACGCGGCTAGCAGTGTTGCGGCTGCCGCGGTAGAAGCCAGTGCCGCTGCGATGCGGCGTACTTTCTTGGACACCATCTTTTCCTTAGAACCTCCTGTGAAAGCGGTGACGGAACAAAATTAGCCGTCAAGTTGGCCAAGAGGTTACCGCTAGTTCACTTTTGGGTCATCTTTTGTTCCGGCTTTGTGATCCATGGCGCGGAATCCGTTATACAGTTGTGCATACAATCGCTTAATAGCAGGTCAGGATAGCTATAATCGAGAAATGCAACGCGCGGCGAATCGGGTGACGCGCTTAAATTTTTTTATGGCGATGGAATCCGTTGCATATAGGCGGTAACTTATCGACGAGTACGGTAATAGTGCCGGTGAGCTGCTAGAAGACGTATGGCTCGCGCGATGGAATCCGCGCAATGACTCTCAAGTCGCCGATCAGTCCCTTTGATAAATCGGGTGTCCATCGGAAATCATCGCCGGGCGACGCCGGCTCGGGCGTCGTTGGCGTATCCGTACTATCCCGGTAGACGGTTGATGGACCGAGGGCCGAGGCTACGCCCCGCGACCTTGGCGGGCACTCCCGAGGTATGGTGCGCCCCAGTGGCTAATACCGTGAGGTACCCTTCAGCGGTTTGGTTGGGGAGTGAGCCGCAGGTAGGGCTTCAGCTTGCGGAAGCCCTTCGGGAATCGCTGCCTCGCCTCGTCGTCGCTGAGTGAGGTGGCGATCACCACATCGTCGCCTTGCTCCCAGTTCACCGGGGTGGAGACCATGAATTGGTCGGTCAGCTGCAAGGAGTCCAGGACCCGTAGGATCTCGGTGAAGTTCCGGCCGGTCGAGGCGGGATAGGTGATCGTGAGGCGGAGCTTCTTGGCCGGGTCGATTATGAAGACCGAGCGCACCGTAAAGCTGTTCGAGGCGTTGGGGTGGATCATGCCGAAAAGGTTGGCCACCTTGGCCTCGGGATCACCGATCATGGGGAAGTTGACCACTTGACCCTGGGTCTCCTCGATATCCTTCTCCCATTCCAGGTGGCTCTCCACCGGATCCACC
>JAJYPE010000144.1 GCA_021795585.1 Actinomycetes bacterium
GATGTCGATCTTTGCCCCTATGAGCTCGGCCCGCTCTTTCATACCGACCAGGCCGAGGCCCTCTCCGCGTTCCGGCTCGATACCGTCCCCGTCGTCGGTGATCACCAGGTGGAGCACGGCGTCGGGGGCGGGGTCCTCCCAGAGCTTCAGAGACGACCAGGTGGCTCCGGCATGTTTCTGTATGTTGGCAAGTGCCTCTTGGGCGATCCTATAGACGGCGGTTTCGGTCGCGCTGGGGAGTGCGTGCTCGAGGGTTTCGGGCAGCTCGACGGCGACCTCCGGCCGAGCCATCGACGCGGCCAGGCTGGACAGGCCCGGCAGCAGCCCCAGGTCGTCGAGGATTCGTGGCCTGAGTCGCGAAATCGTGCTCTTCACCTCGGAAATGGCGCGTTCGAGGAGGTCCTTTGCAACTCCGATTTCTTCCCGCGCTGAGGACAGATCTTCGGGGTATGTCGCGGCGTCAAGGTGATAAAGGGTGGAATGGAGGAGTTGCCCGAGCCCATCGTGGATGTCGCCGGCGATTCTCTTGCGCTCAAGCTCCTGGGCGTCGATGACGTTGGTTGCGAACTGCTCCAGCTCTTTTTCGCGGCGTTCGAGGGTCTCCACCAGGGCGGCCAACTCGACGTTGGCCGCAAACAGGTTGGCCACGTACTGCAGCTCGCTCATAACGGCCTCGGGGTCGGCCGGGGCTACCTTCCAGTGAACGTTCAGGACTCCCACAACCTTGTTCTGGGGCCGCATCATCGGCACTGAGATGAGGTAGGCGAAATTCTCGCCGCCCAGCTCCGGCATGTAGCGATAGCGGGTGTCCTTCCACTTGTCCGGAATCATCACCGCCGTCCTGGCCTGGGCGACCCACCCCGCAACGCCATCGCCAACCGCCAGCCTTATCGTCCCCCGATACTGGTTGTAAGGCGGGGTTGCACCGATGAGTCCCAAATGAGTGCTTGGCTCCTCGACCAGGTGAACGAAGCAGACGTCCGCGCCGACGGCGTCGGTGACCAACTTTGCGACCGTATCGGCAAGAGCGTCAAGCTCGGTCACGGAGCTGATCGCGTCCAGCACGCTCCTCAGAAGGTCGTTGCGAAGGCTCTCGCCTTCGGGTGGCTTGGAGGCGGTCACTGGTGCTCCTATCTGAAGATCGCCTCGCGCATGGCAAGGGCGACAGCCGAGGTGCGGTCACGCACGCCCAGCTTTCGGTAGATCGCGCTGAGGTGCGTCTTTACGGTCTCCTCGCCCAAGTAGAGGCGGGCGGCGATCGCTTTGTTGGAGTGTCCTTTTGTGACGAGGTCAAGGACCTCCGACTCTCTTTGGGTCAGGCCCAGATGCGCGCCGGGCCAGAACTCGCCGGAGTGGAGCCGCGCGGCCGAAAGGGCGACCCGGCCGGCGAGGTGCGGATCCACCACGATGTCACCGTTGGCGACACGCAGAAGCTGCTCGAGAAGCTCGGCGGCGCTGATCTGCTTGAGGAGGAAGCCCTTTGCGCCCGCACGGAGTGCCTGGAAGAGGTATTGCTCGTCATCGTAGACCGTCAGCATCACCACGGCCACGTCGGGGAAGCGGGTGGCGAAATCCCGGCAAAGGTCGATGCCACTCTCGTTGCGAAGCCTGATGTCCGTGATGACGATGTCCAAGGGGTTTTCCTCGGCGAAGGCCAGCGCTCCCTTTGCATTTTTCAGGCGGCCAATGATCTTCACCTGGGATTCGAAGCGTCTCATCATCGTGGAGATTCCGTCCAGGATGATTTCCTGGTCGTCGACGAGCAGAACCGTCAACGGCCGCTGCTTCGGCACCTCTTTGTCACTGTCGAGCGCCATCTCTAAGATCCTATTTGCCCGAAGTTCGCCGCGGCGTGGCGGCGTCACTCGCTCGCTGCATAGATTACGCGCCACAGCGGTGTCGCGCGCAGGGGTGCCGGTGCGCAGGTGAGGGCGAATCCCATATATGGGGGAATGGCGCTTGGGGCATGCGGCCATAGGGTTTCTATATACACAGCATGCTGTCTGCGGACACCTCTATTCGGGGACCTGCAGCGCTAGAGCGAGGGAGGCCGAAGTTGAGCGCCAAGCAGGAGATCTCCATCATTCCCTCGGTGCTGCCCGTGGACTTCTCGCAGCTGGGCAACGCCTTGGTGGATCTCGAGAAGGCGGGCGTCGACCGTATCCAGTGGGATGTCATGGACGGCGTCTTTGTGCCGAACCTCACTTTCGGTCCAGATGTTATCGCCTCGACCCGCGAGGTGACTGCGCTGCCCTTCGAGGCGCACCTGATGATCGTCGAACCGGATCAGTACATCGAACGCTATATCGCCTCCGGGTGCGAGCTGCTGATTGTCCACGCGGAGTCGACGAGGCATCTGCATCGCACCCTGGCCAGGGTCAAGGAGGCCGGCGCCAAGGCGGGAGTTGCCTTGAATCCGGCCACCCCGATCGAGGCGGTCGAGAACGTCGCGGATCTATGCGACCTGATCCTGGTTATGACTGTGAATCCGGGCTTCGGTGGTCAGGCGTACATCGCGACCATGGAGCGCAAGATCAGGCAGGCCCACGAACTGGCCGAAAGTGTTTCCAACCAGATCGAGATCGAGGTGGATGGCGGGATTTCCGCCTCCACGGTGGCCGGGGCCGCAGCCGCAGGCGCGAGGGCGCTGGTGGCGGGCTCGGCACTTTTCCGACATGCGGGCGGCCTCGAGGCCGCCGTGTCGGAGATTCGTTCAATCGCGGCTTCGGCCGTTGGCCAATAGTCAAGGAGTTCAGCAATGGCTACTGAAATCGACAACAAGTGCGTGACCGCGATCCGCATGCTCTCAGTGGACCAGGTCGAGGCGGCCAATGCGGGCCACCCGGGCCTTCCACTCGGCCTCGCACCTGCCGCGTATGCACTCTTTGCTCGAGTCCTAAGGCACAGCCCGGCGAACCCTTCGTGGCCAGGTAGAGACAGGTTCGTTCTTTCCGCCGGGCACGGCTCGGCGCTGCTCTACTCAATGCTGCACCTATTCGGCTATGGGCTCACCGTCGATGACCTGCGCTCGTTCAGACAGCTGGGTTCGCTGACCCCCGGTCACCCCGAGCACGGGCACACAGTGGGCGTCGAGACCACTACCGGCCCTCTGGGCCAGGGAATCTCGACGGCCGTTGGCATGGCGCTGGCCGAGGAGATGCTGCGCAGCCGCGCGGCGGAGCTCGGGCACGGTGACCTGGTCTCGCATTACACTTTCGTCTTCGCCTCCGACGGTGACCTGATGGAGGGCATCTCGCACGAAGCTGCATCGTTCGCCGGCCACCTGGGCCTCGGGCGCCTGGTCGTCGTCTTCGACTCCAACGACATCACCATTGACGGAAGCACATCGCTCTCCTGTTCGGACGATGCACGGGCCAGGTTCGCAAGCTACGGGTGGCACACGCTGCTGGTGGAAAATGCCCAGGACGTCGACGCCATCACGGCCGCGCTCGAGGAGGGCAAAGCCCATACCGAAGCTCCCACCCTGATCGAGCTCAAGTCGGTTATCGGGTACGGTGCTCCCAACAAGGCCGGCAAGTCCTCGGTGCACGGCTCCCCGCTGGGCGCTGCCGAGATGGCTGCCACGCGCGCGTTCTTCGGCTGGGATCTCCCACCCTTCGAGATTCCCGCCGACGTTTACGCGCACTTTGCCGAGGTGGCGGCGGCCGGAGACGGGTTGGCCAACGCCTGGCAGGAGAGCTTCGCTGCCGCTGGGTCGGAAGTGGCGTCCCTCTTCACCGCAGAGATCCCCTCCGCGGGGGAGATCTCCAGCATGCTCGCCCCCTTTGCTTCGGACCGCAAAGTCGCCACACGCGTCAGCTCGAAAGAAGTCCTGGCGCAGCTGCTCGACCGGCTGCCGGCGGTGGTTGGGGGCACGGCGGACCTGGGCGAGTCGACCGGGACGAATCTCGAGTTGCCGGCGGTCCGTCACGGCGACTTTGGTGGAAAGCTCATCCACTTCGGGATTCGTGAGCATGGGATGTCGGCAGTCCTGAACGGTATAGCCCTTCATGGGGGCTTTGTTCCCTTCGGATCGACTTTCCTTGTCTTCGCGGACTATTCGCGTCCCGCTATCCGCTTGGCGGCGATGATGAAGCTGCCCGTCACCTTCATCTTCACGCATGACAGCATTGCGGTGGGCGAGGATGGACCAACCCATCAGCCGGTAGAGCAGGTGGCCGCGCTTCGTGCCATTCCCGGCCTGCGGGTTATGCGCCCGGCAGATGGCAATGAGACTATCGCCGCCTGGAGCGTGGCCCTTGGCGATGGCTCGATGCCTTCTGCGCTCATCTTCACCAGGCAGGCGCTTCCCACCTTGTCCGAGGTTCGTGACCCCTCCTGGGTGACGGAGCTTGGTGCGCAAGTGGTCTGGGACCCGGAGGATGCCAAGGCAGTGATCTTTGCCACCGGATCTGAGGTGTCGCTGGCCGTAGACGCCGCCAAGCACCTGGCCGAGACGCGTGGCATGGCCGCGAGGGTTGTCTCAGTTCTTTGGCGCGAGCGCTTTCTGGAAGCAACCAAGGGGAAGCTCCAATCTGTAACCTCGGGACTCCCGACGGTTGTCGTCGAGGCGCTCAGCCCCGTGGGATGGGAATCCCTGGTCGAGTCGACCGACGACATCGTGGCAATGCGTGGGTTCGGCGCTTCGGGCAAGGGCCCGGATGTACAGGCCCATTTCGGCTTTACTCCCCCCGAAGTTGCGGCACGGATTGCCGAGACTATCGCAAGGCGCGCCCCGGCTTCCGCCGATGTGAGCTATCTAAATGCCGAGCTGGTGCTGGAGAGGTCGATGGTGTCTGCGTGCACCCAGGCCGCGCGGGCATGCGTTTCGGAGATCGGCCGTGGTGATCGCAAGCGTGCGGACCACCTGGCGGTCGAGGCGATGCGGAACGCCCTGCGCACGGCCCCCGTCTCGCTGCGCGTCGTGATCGGCGAGGGCGAAAAGGACGAAGCCCCCATGCTCTTCCGCGGGGAGCAGCTCGGTTCAGGGTCGAGCACGCCCTTTGACATCGCGGTCGATCCGCTGGAGGGAACCAATTACGTCGCCAAGGGACAGCCTGGAGCGGTGTCGGTCATCGCGGCTGCGCCGGCGGGCAACTTTACCTTCGTCCCCGGCTTCTACATGGACAAAATTGTGGTGGGCTCCCAGGCCAAGGGAGTTCTGACTATCGAAAGCCCCGTTGAGGCGAACCTCGAGATGCTGGCCAAGGCGCTCGAAAAGCGCGTGGACGAACTCGAGGTCATAGTGCTCGACAAGCCACGCCACAAGGAACTCATATCGCGGATCCGCTCGGTGGGCGCCAGGGTGCGGGAGGTGCCCGATGGTGACGTCATGGCCTCCTTCGAGGTTCTGGTGGGCCACATCGACGCGCTCTTCGGTGTCGGCGGCGCCCCAGAAGGGGTGATCATGGCCGCGATGGCCAAAGCCCTCGGAGGCGAGTTCCAGGGGCGTCTGGCGCCCCAGAGCGAGGCTGAAGCCCGGATGGTTCGCGACTTCGGTGAGGGCACCGCTGAGAAGGTCGATCGGA
>JAJYPE010000145.1 GCA_021795585.1 Actinomycetes bacterium
AAGGCGAAGAACCCAGCGACAGCCCCCACTCCGATGGCCACCCCCCAGTAGACCGACGGAATCGAGTTTGTTGAGGTGATGTTGGTGCTAACCAGGAAGACGGCCAACGCGGCGGCGGAAAGGAGCGAGAGGGCGGCGACGCGTCCGAAGCCGCGGCGGGCACCAAAAACCGCCTCGAGCACCAGCGTGGAGGTCAGGCCGAAGGCCAGGATCGGCTGCACGAGAAGTAGCGAGCCGTCTTTGAGCGCGAGGAACTGGGCGACAAAGGCCAGCAGGTCCAGCGCGACGCCTATGATCCAAATGGGCCTTTTAACAAGACGCGAAAGCAGGGACAGCTTGAGCGCTGAGGTTGCCGGAGCCTTCTGGGCCTCTCGGTGCTGGACAAACGCAGCTAGCGAGAAGAGGATGGCTGCGCAGATAGCCAGAAGATAAACCATAGCGTCAACGAGGGATAGGTTACAGCTTTATGTCCAAACGCGTGCTGCTCGTCTCGGCTCGCATGGGAGCGGGCCATGACGGTGCGGCCAAAGAGTTGGCGCGGCTTCTTGCGGATAGAGGCTACGAAGTTGAAATCCGGGATTTCCTCGACGCCGCTCCCGTAGTCGGGAGATTCCTCGAACGAACCTACGAACTGCAGCTCGACCATGCTCCCTGGAGCTACGAGGCCCTCTTCAGGCTGTTCGCCACCTTTCGCCCCATCAAGCCGCCTATCGTCACGCTCTTCTACATGATCTTCTTCCCGCGCATGCGCCGCTGGGTGAAGGAGTTCGGCGCCGATGCGGTTATCACCACCTACCCCTTCGCCTCCCTGGTACTGGGCCGTGCCCGCCGGGCGCTCCTGCGTCCCTTGAAGATCCCGGCCTACACCTTCCTGACCGACTTCAGCGTCCACACCATGTGGGTCGACGAAGGCGTGGACACCTACCTGGCCGTGCACAACATCTCCGTGGCACAGGTGGAAAAGCTGGTCAGTAAGACCCCCGTGGTCACTGGACCGGCCGTGGCAGAGGCATTCCGGGAAGCGGGCGCTCTTGACCGGGCCGAAGCACGCGTCCACTTCGGAATTCCCGCCGACAGGACCAGTGCCCTCATCGTGGCAGGCAGCTGGGGTGTCGGAGACCTGCGCGACACTCTTCTTTCCCTTGGCGCGAGCGACGACATCTTCCCGGTCGTGGTGTGCGGGCGCAATGAGGCGCTACGAGCCAGCCTCTCCCGAGTCGGAGTAGGCCTTGTCATCGGCTGGACCGATCAAATGCCCTCCCTCATGCGCGCCTGCGACGTCATGATTCAGAATGCGGGGGGCCTGACGGCGCTCGAGGCCTTCGCGACTCACGTGCCGGTCATCTCATACAACCCGATCAAGGGCCACGGCCTGCGCAACGTGATGGAAATGGAAGCTGCCGGCGTCTCCCTTTGGGCCCGGACCAGGGCGGAGCTGATCGAGACGGTTCATGAACTCGGTGCCAACCCGGAGCTGACGACTCGGCGCGCCGCAGGCGTCTTCCATCCCAACCCGGGAGCCGCGCTCGAGGATGCCTTGCTCCTTGGTGAACTGCGAGCTCGCGGCCGCAATCTGTCAAGGCGCCGGCCGGCTGGGCTGGCCCTGCGCTTCGCCGCCTGGGCGATTGCGGCCGTTACCGCCCTCAACATAACGGTGAACGCCGCGACCCAGCAGATCAACGTGGACAAGGCGGCGCTGAAGACCCCCTTTGCCTATGCCCTGGTCAACCTCGGCAACCAGGACTTCTCAAATCCGCAGGTGCTGGCCACGATGTCAAAGCTTGGCATCGGCGCAGTGGTGACGGGCCCACTCGCCCAGCAGTACCCCACGGACATCGCGGAGCTGCAGTCCAGCGGGATCACGATCCTTAACGGCGGCTGGCCCATGAACTCGGGTATCCGCCTGGTCGCCCCGATCGAGGCCGCAACCAAGACGGCGCGGCTGATCGCGGAGGAGACCGGGCTCACCCAGGTCACCTACGCCCCACAGGGAATGGTCAACTCGGCGGACCTCGCCTGGGCTTCCATTGCCCATAAGGCGCTGGTGAAGCCGGTAGTCATCGGGAAAACGACCGCGTTCATCGTTCACTCGGGCGAAGCATATGAGATCGACGCCGCGAATATGAGCCCCGCCGACCTTCTTAGCGAGATCACCTGGCTCACGCGAACGCTCAACAACAACCACTTCACGCTTCTCCCCTCCTCGGGGCTTGGCAACTAGGGCTGTGCGCGGAGCAACCCAAGCTGCCACCTTCCTCGCCGGTGCAGCCGCACTTCATTCCGCACCGGCTCTGAGCTGGTTCTTCCCAGCCACCAAGAGATTTCTTCCCACGCTCATGGGTGTCAGGCCGGCGGGCGAAGTTGCGATAACGTTCGACGACGGCCCCGACCCGGTATCCACGCCCTTGGTGCTCGACCTTCTGGCGCGCAACGAGGTCAAGGCGACCTTCTTCATGCTCGGGGACATGGCCAAACGCCATCCCGATGTGGCACGCGCGGTGGCCGAGGGTGGACATCAGGTCGGCGTGCACGGCCTCTACCACCGCAACGCGCTCTTCCGCTCCTACCCCACCATCGGATATGACCTGGAGCGAGGCAAGAGCCTGGTCGAGGAATCGAGCGGCCAGGCGGTCCACCTGATGCGGCCTCCCTATGGCGTGCTTTCCACGGCAATGCTGGTGCACGCGCGCCGTCTTGACCTCAGACCACTCTTGTGGACCTCCTGGGGGCGGGACTGGAGGGCCGCCGCTACGCGACAAAGCATCGTCTCCGACCTGGTCCGCCATGGCATCGATGGCGGAACCATACTGCTTCACGATTCGGACTGCACTTCCGCGCCAGGCTCCACTCACGCGATGCTGGAGGCCCTGGAAGAGCTCCTGGCGCTGATCCAGGCGCGCGGTCTTCGGACCATGCCTGCGGGTTGAGCCAGCTGGTTACGCGGGAGCCTCCGGCATCTCAGGGACCACCTCGCTAGGCGCACCTGTGACCCGCGCGCGATAGTAGCTCCAGACCTCCATGGCCACCACCTGGACAATTGCCGCTACCGGAATGCCGATCAGCGCGCCCAGAAAGCCGGCCATGTCCGCTCCAACGATTACAGACACGAGAATCCACAGCGCCTTCAGTCGGACTGTCCGCGCCATGATCAGTGGGTTGAGGACGTGGTTCTCGACCTGCTGGTAGGCGATGAAGACCACCGCGGTGATCAGCCCGTCGATCGGGGAATGCAGCAGGGCCACCGCGACGGTCGGAACGCCGGCCAGCAGCCCGCCCACCAGCGGTAGAAGGTCCACCAGCGCCACCCAAAGGCTGAGCAGCATCACGAAGGGCACTCCCAAAAGGGCCAGTGTCACTCCGACCACTACGCCGGCGATCACGGAGGTGGCCAGGTTGCCCAGCACGAATCCGGCCACCGCCCGTTGCGAATGCTGGACCGTCCGGCGTATAGCCTCGGCGGTCGCCTCCGGAAAGAGCGAGCTGATGCCATTGACAATTCCAGGGCCCTCCAAGAGGATGAAGACGGCCAGGAGAGCGATGGTGACGAACCCCCCTATGCCGGACAGCACCGTCCGAGTGGCAGAGAGGACCGGCCCGGTGAAGTTGGTCAGGGCGGAAGTAATCTGCGCCGTCGACTGGTTCACAAAGCTTTCGATATGCAGGGTCTTTATCAAAGACCCGATCCGGCCCGTCCCGCTCTGGGCCTGAGCCACGAGAGATGGCAATTCGTGCGCGAAGGTGACACCTGCCCGGTAGAGCGGCTTGGTGAAGACGTAGAGAAGCAGCGAGATCACCGACACTCCAACCAGCACAACCACGACCACGGCGGCGGACCTGGCGATCCGCAGCCGGCCCAGGAGTCGCACCAAGGGATTGAGCACTATCGCGAGAATTGCCGAGATAAGGAAGTCAAGGAGAAAGGCGTGCAGGGAAAGCAACAGCCAGAACAACAGCCCGCCCGCGACGGCGGTCCCTTCGACGACAAGCACCCTGCGGAGGAAGATCCTCCTCGCCTCGGGGCTGTCGGCCATGCGGTCTCCCTCGCACCCTGGGTGCACGGTTGAATGGTTATGCTAAGTTAGCGCAAGTCGGGCGATATCCACGTTTGCTTACGTTGCAACAACTATAGGGCTATCCGGAGGTCTCTGATCGCGGACAACCAAGGCCAAGGAGCCGACTCCGAGGGGAATTCGCCACCTCGCAAGAAGGGTTTCCGCTTTCGGCTCCCGATTCGCCGTTTCGCAATCAGAGGCGCCAAGGGCGCGGCCTTCCTGCTGGTCCTCGAATACCTTGTCCTTCCTCAGTTGGCGGGCGCCAGGAAGTCCCTAACCGTCTTGTCCGATGTGAACATCGCCTGGATAGGCGCAGGGATCCTCCTCGAGATTCTCGCGATTGCCGCCTACGCGCGCCTTACCGAGGTGCTCCTGCCCGGCGGGAACACCTCCCTCTGGAAGATCTTCCGTATTGACCTCGCCTCGCTCGCCTTCTCTCATGTCATACCGGCAGGCACAGCTGGCGGCACCGGAGTCTCGATGCGGCTCTTCACCAATTCCGGCGTGCGGGCAACCGATGCCGGTTTCGCCATCGCTCTGCAGGGCATCGGCTCGGCGGTGGTGCTCAACATCATCCTCTGGCTCGCACTCATCATCAGCATTCCGCTGCGCGGATTCGACCCCCTCTATGCGGTGGCGGCCGGTCTGGGCGTCGTCGTCTTTGCCGTCTTCTTCACCTTGCTGATTCTCTTCACCCGAGGCGAAGAGCGGGTGGCCAAATTGCTGGACACGGTAAGCGCGAAGCTACGCTTCATACCCCGCGACACGGTCATGGAGGTCCTCAGGCGTATCGCGCACCGCATCGCCGATCTCGAGAGCCACCCCGAACTTCTCAAGAAGGCCATTCTCTACGCCTCGGCCAACTGGTTGCTGGACGCAGCATCGCTTTGGGTCTTTATGGCCGCCTTCGGGTACTACGTGAATCCCGACGCACTTCTGGTCTCCTACGGGCTCGCAAACGTGCTCGCCGCCATTCCAATAACCCCAGGCGGCCTCGGTGTGGTGGAAGGTGTGCTCACTTCCACCATGGTCGGTTTTGGCTCGCCTCGCGCGGTGGCGATCCTGGGCGTCATCGCGTATCGCCTGATCAACTTCTGGCTGCCCATCCCCGCCGGCGGCCTCTGCTATCTGAGCATGGACCGCCGCCAGGGAGGCAAGCGGGGGCGCGAAATGCTGCGCCACCTGATCCCGGGAGAGGACTCTGACGACGATGAGGGGCGCTCGGATGGCCATAAGCTCGTTGGGCTGCGCCTGCGGATTGCCGCCGCGCTCGGATTGCAGCGGGTGACGCTGGATGTGAACCGTCCGGAGGGCCCCTGACGCCATGCCCCCTCGCCTCGGTCCGGCACCGAACCCCTTAGGTTAATCCAAGGTGTCGGATTCGCTGGACAGCTTTGCAAAGGTCAACCCCATTTCCCCCACCTCCCATGGAGGTGTCATCGTCGCGGCACTCGACAT
>JAJYPE010000146.1 GCA_021795585.1 Actinomycetes bacterium
TGCGGCCGCGCGTAGTTTTGGACAAGTAGTTGCGGCTGTTGCCAGCACCGGCCGAACCCACCGATCACGCATGGCCGATCTATTGATCGCGGCAATCGCCCACGCCAACGGTCTGACGCTCTACACGCGCAACCCAGACGACTTCATTGGTCTCGAAGAATTGATTCACGTAATTTCCGTCTGAACCTGATGCGGTTCATTCGATTCAACTTCGTGGACCTTGCGGGACACAATAAGAACCGGCCACACGAGTCTTGATGTATGTCGTCGAACAGGTTTCACTGTCTGTGGCTCGTGGTTCGACGACGTCGGTGTGTTCGGCGAGATGAATTGGTGTCTGGTCGTGAAGTGCACAATTGAGACCTCTGGGAACCAAGTGCCGAGAGTTGACAATTGATACCAGAGTGGTATCATAATCGAATGGCATTCACCCTTAGAACCGACGCCACTCTCGAGGAGGCGCTCACCTCCCTCTCTGAATTTGAAGGCGTCTCACGCCAAGAAGTCATCCGGCGCGCGGTGCTCGATCGGCTCGAGCGTTCTGGCCATGTGGCGCGGGTCGATGACTCGACTCATCGAATGGCGACCCGCTGGAACGATGTCCTGGAGCGACTTGGCTCTGCATGAGCGAAGTCGAATACCTCGAACTCGAGGACATCATCATGATGGTTCGGATTCTTGGAATCGGTCCGGTTCGCGATGTTGGACTGTTGGACTCGGCGGTCAACAGGCCTAGGTCCAGTGCCTTTGGTGAGGACGCCTACGCAACAATCAGCCTCAAGGCAGCTGCGCTCCTGCAGTCGATGACCAAGAACCACGCCCTCGTGGATGGCAACAAGCGACTCGCGTGGCTGAGCACGGTCGTATTCTGCGATCTCAACGCGATAGCCCCGCAACTCACCGACGACGAAGCATTCCAGCTCGTCTACGACGTCGCCAGCTCGCGACTGGACGTCGAGGTAATTGCCGGTCGACTCCGTCTCGAAGAGATAGAGAGAATGAAACCTTGAACCGAGGAAGTGCCGTCAGTTGGTCTTCAGTACTCGCGGCCACGTTCTGATCACACGATGCGAGAAACCGGTCAGCCCATTTGGGTTACCAAGGTGCACGACTACGTCGACGTCAAGTCAGGTCGCAACGTACCAAGGCGATTCGTAAGTATCGGCGACGGCAAACCTCGCGAGTCAGACCGTGGCATCGCGCCTTGATGTCGGACTCGGCTCTTCACCGGAGTGGGCGCTAAGGGACTCGAACCCCCGACCTCAGCCGTGTGAAGGCTGCGCTCTAACCAGCTGAGCTAAGCGCCCTTGTTGTCGACGCTCATAGAGCATAGTGTGACGCCCTGGTCAACCTCCCACCTGCCCTGCTGCGTCGCGACCAGCTCGCCATGGCGGAAGTACCACCACTGAGAGCGGTGACATAAGTCCCAAATTGCGCCAAGGAGAAACATCTTAGGAGGCAAAAGCGGTCTTAGTTGCGTGGTAGTTTCGTCACTTACCGTGCAAATTTGGGCGGTTGACACGTGCGAGGCACCCCAGTTTGCGCATACAGTAGTACTCCGGGAGACACGGATAGTCCCCACGAGTCGCACAGGTCGCAGGGTCCGCATTGGAGGTGACGATGCCTGATGGGAGTGACACCCATCCTGCCGCTTCATCGCTCTCCGAGGTCCTGGACGACGCGATGCGTCTGGCGCATTCCCCTTTGGGGCTAGTCGTCGAATACCAGCCAAGCGGCCAGGTTATGGTCTGGACACACCGCACGGTGACCCAGGTCCCCGCGGCCACCGGCCGTCCACAGGTGACCACCTCCATCTCATACGACCCGCACTTCCTCCCTGCCGGGACCATCGAACAGCGCCTGGCCAGGCTCATGAACGGCACACGCCCTCGCATGCTCACCCTGGTCGAGGAGCAAGCCGCTTCCATCGCAGCTTTCTACCAAGTGGAGAAAAAGCCTCTTCTGTTCGACCAGGCCCTCGTGGTTCCAAATGCCGGCGATCACTTCGCCATGCTTCTCTTCTCGCCACACCCCTGGAGCGCGCCAAGCCTGGATGAACTGGGATTGCAGTTCTCGGACGCCGTCTCGGCCTTTATCGCCACCCGCCGAGGAAGTGAGAACGAGGCTTTGACCCAGCTGGTGCTGGCGATTTCCTCGGCGCTGACCAGGGGAATAGATCCCGAGTCAGCGCTGGCCGAGGTCAGCGCGCTGCTGGCGGAGTCGCTTCACTACGGAGTAGCGGCAATTTACTCCCTGGACAGCGACCGCCTCCTTCCCTTATGCATACTGAGATCGACCCTCACGGGGCGCGAGCAAATCGCACCGGGGGCCGAGCATGTGGCGGGGCTGTGGCCCGATGCGGTCACGGCGATGGAATCCGCCAAACCCATCCTGGCAGAGGCCACCTCGCCTTCGGGGCCGCCTGAGGCGGTGCGCGAAGCGCTGGGAATCTCGGGGGAGTTCCTTCTGCTGCCGGTCCAGCACATGCGCAATCCGTTGGGGATGATTCTCTTGGCGAACCCGCAGGGCTCCGGGAACGCAATGGTTCACGACGATCGGGCGGCCGCCCTTTTGATCAGCCATCTCTCACTAGTGGTAGCCCAGATCATGGACGATCGGGAGCGTTCGCTTCGCCACAACGCCTGGGTCGGAATGCAACCGATGCTGGAAGCCTCGACACAGATTTCCTCGACCGAGGAACTCGGCGATTTCCTGACGCGCTCCCTGGCGGTAAGTCTTGGCCTCTCTCATGCCTTCTTCCTGGTCACGGATTCGCAACGGAGGGTCACCGATGTTCGGATCTTCGGTCCGGACAGGGCCCGGCGCCAAAGACTGCTGGATCGGCTCGGGGGCCAGGTTCTGACCGCCCTGCCCGGGGCCGAACTCGTATTCATGGGGGACGGGCCGCTTTTTGTCGAGCCCGGCGACACGACTATCTATACGCCGCTGGTGCGCGCCCTCGTTGACGAGAGGGCTTTCTTGATGGTTCCGATCAATACGTCGGCGGGGTTGATAGGAATTGCGGCAGCCACCCATTCGGCGGGCCAGCCGTTTTTCGACTCGCGCGAGCGGGCCGTCGCCGGCGATTGGGCCATCGCCGCCACGCTCGCAGCCGACAACATCGGACTTCGTCTGGCCGAGATGGAGCGTCTCGAGTCATACCGCGAGAAGGCCTTCAAGGACTCCTTGACCGGCCTTCCGAACCGGGAACTCTTTTACGACCGGCTCCAAATGGCTACGGCAAAGGCGGAGAGATCCGACCAGCTGACCGCGGTCATCTTCGTCGACATCGACTTCTTCAAGCAGGTAAACGACCGCTTCGGCCACCTCGTCGGAGACGAGCTTTTGGTTCAAGTGGCCAGGCGCCTCACCGCCTGCTTCCGCGACACCGACACCGTGGCCAGGCTTTCGGGAGACGAATTCGTCATCCTGCTCGAAAACGCGCCCAGCCACGACGCGATTATCGAAATCGCCAAGCGCGCCTTCGACCGGCTCAATGACGCCTATCTAGTCGGGCCCAACCGCATAGAGATGGGCGCTTCCATGGGCATCGCCGTGGGCAGGGGCGGGGCAAACGGGACCGAGCTTCTCAGGCATGCGGATTCGGCGATGTACCGCTCCAAGGAAAGCGGGAGGGCGCGCCTCTCTCTTTACGTGGGGCAAGACCATGACGACTCCACGGTCATAGACCTCAGAAACTTCGACAGCCAGGGCCAGCCGAGGCAAAAGACCAGCGTGGCGGACATCGCCTTCCTCGATCCAGGGCTGCGCTTCCGCTCCCAGGCCGGGGAGCCGTTGCAGCCGGTGCCACTTACCGACGACAGCTGGACCCAGGGTTGGGCCGTAACCGGCTCCGTGCCCGACCTGATAGCCCGGGTGGGCGAACCGCGCCTGGAGATGGTCCGGCCAGTGCTGCCGGCCACGGCCATTCACTCTGGTGAGCCAATTGCGCTCATCTCGCTGCTTGCCCAGGCTGGCCTGATGCTGCTCGAGAGGGTCGGCAGGCCGGCAAAGCTGCTGGTGGACATCGAGCCGCTGGGCGGAGATGACCTGCCGGCGCTGAGCACCGCACTGTCAACGTTCCGCTCCGATACTCCCGCCGGCTTCTCGCTGGTCCTTTCGGTTTCCGCGCTACGTCTGGGCCATCCGGCGGATTACCTGGAAAATCTTGCCGCCACGGTCTCGGCAAACGGGGCTGAGCTGATGGTCACCTCGGTGCAGGAGCGGGAGGTTCGCCTCTACGACCTCCTGGCCCCGGCCATCTCCTATTGGAGCCTGCCCTACTCCGAGGCGCTTCGAGAACTCCAGTCGCCGGCTCCGAGCCAACTCTCGTCGATCGCGACCCTGGCACTCAGCCGCAACGTCTGCCTGTGCGCCAGCGGGGTCACGGACGGCTCCTGGATCGCACCGCTGATTCTCTCCGGGGTGTGCATGCTCTCGGGGCCGGCCCTGCTCCCGGTTGCGGAGCAGTACTTCGGGATCGGGTCGGGCGGGACGCTCAGCATCGGCGATGAGCTGGGACACTGAACGCTTTCACAGCCGAGGCTCCAAAGCGCCGAGGCTGGCGGGCCGCTCGACCTAGACTAGCCAAACGTGCGAAGCAAAATCTCGACCAAAGAGAAGCTCATCGGCTTTGTGGTGGCAATCTACTCAGCTGCGATCTTTCTCGGCCTTTGGCTGCCTCATATCCACGAAAAGGTCGCCGGGGGACAAAACCCGCTGACCATCGCCCTCGAGGGCCTCGGGATTGCGGCTCTGTTCGCGGTCACCGTGGCGGTAGGCAGGCGTATCTACGTCGGCTTTGCCGGCCTTGCCATAGCTCTTGGCCCATGGGGTAAGTACGTCATCCTTGGCATGCCGGCGGTTGCCTACGCCGCATTTGTCGGCTTCCGCTTCAATTGGCAGGCCAGGAACAAGAAGGGCCAGCCGGCACCGCGTGGCGAAAAGGCGGAGGCTGCTCCTGCGGGCCACAGCGGAGCCCCTTCGACCTCGCGCCGATACACCGAGCCCAAGAAGCGCAAGGGCAAGGGCAAAGGCAAGGGGGCACCGGCTCCGACCGGAACCAGCTTCGGAAGCCTTGGACGCCTGGGTCCCGTCGGCAACTCGCCCTCGGAAAAGTCCGGGAAGAAATAGCCAAATGCCCCGAAAGCCAGCCAGCCCGGTGAGCGGTCCCCGCTCCTCCTGCCGCGCACCCGTGTTTCGCCCGGCCGCCGAACAGGACGGCAAGGCCGAGGTGGGCAGATGATCGCAGAGCGCCTGGCAGGAAAGACATTCTTCGTCACCGGAGGTACCGGCTTTCTCGGCACCGCCCTGGCGGAGCGCATACTCGCCGCGATCCCTGATTCAAAGCTGATCCTGCTGGTTCGGCCGGGCAGACGCTCTAGCGCAATGGATCGCGCATGGCGCGAGGTCGTGAAGAACGACGCCTTCGGCCCATTGAAGGAGCAGCTGGGTGCGGAGTTCGAACCCCTGATGCGCGCGCGGGTGAGCGCGGTGGCCGG
>JAJYPE010000011.1 GCA_021795585.1 Actinomycetes bacterium
TTCCGACTGGATCATCGACCTCGGCCCCGGCGCGGGCCATGGGGGCGGCACCATCGTCTTTCAGGGTCCGCCCGCGGGCCCCGTAGCCAACCGACCGACGCAAACCGGCAAACACCTGGCGGAATACGTGGGGAGGTAGGCCGCCACTTTGCGCGAAAGACGGTGGTCGCCCAACCACCTTTTGATAGCATCAGAGCGGAGCGCCAGGCCGGACCTGGTCGCCCAGCCTGGTCATTCTTTTTTGCCCCGCGTCATGGATTTTTCTAGTGGCTGGTGGGTTTTGGCTCGCTACTATATGAAGGGCCACCCGTGTTCTCCGCGGTTGGTTGAGTGAAGAGTTTTCCGGAACTGCCGGGGGAGTGGTGCCAGTGTCGCCAGAAAGGACCGAGGGTCGGGTCACCGACATGGTGGATGCGGCCATAAAGATCCTTGGCACCCACGGTGCCCGTGCGCTCACACATCGGGCCGTGGACAGGGAGCTCGGCGTCCCGGAGGGGTCGACATCGAACTACTTCCGCACGCGTCATGCGCTTCTGGAGGCGGTTTTCGAGCAGATATGCGCGCTGGATGCCCTCTTTCTCGAGCGCGTTGCTGAACTCGGCAACGACCTCGCGCCAGGCGTCGAATCGGTGGTTGAGCTCGTGGTCACCGCAGTGGAGAAGTGGATCGTTGAGCCAAACTACCGACAGCGCCAGCGCGCGCGCATCGAGATATACCTCATCTCGTCCGGGGACGAACAGCTCGCCAGCGTCGTGAGCGAGTTTCGTGACGGTTTTCGCAGGCAAATGGCGAAGGTCTTTTCCCAGTTGGGCGTGGACATCGACCAGGGAGGCATGCGGCTGGTGATCAGCCTGGCCGATGGGATGATCTTGGACGAGCTGATTGCAGGCGAGACCGGGCTTGTCGACAAGGACCTGCTCTGGAAAGCCTGGGTCGAATTCCTGACAACTTTGACCGGCGCGGCCCGACGCCGAGAGCCCGAGCTGCAGTCCGAATAAGGGATAAACGCCAATCCTGCTCACTCCGCCGCCTCATAGGGTTCCCGCGCCCGCGATCGCCAGGCGCCCGCCGGATACGGCGGTGGGAATCAGGCGGTAATCGCCGTCGAGGTCTCGGCCCGGGTGAAGGTAACCATTAGTGCCACCGCTGCAAGGAAGGCCAGGTTGGCGAGCAGCGAGAGCGAAGTTGCCGAGGAAAAATCGGTGGCTCGCGCCGCTGGGGCCGAGGCGTTGCCGGCATGAGCGAAGAAGATGGTCGCCGTCGCTGCGACACCAAGGGCGCTTCCCACCCGCTGGGAGGTCTGAAGTACCCCTCCAGCGGTGCCCGCCTGGTGATGGGGAATCCGCTTCAGAATGAAGTCCTGGTTCGGAGCGATGAAGATGCCGTTGCCCATTCCACCTGCCGCCAAGGGGATTGCGATGGCCCAGGCGCTGATGGAGCCATGGGAAAAGTCTACGATCGCAGCCGTCGCCGCCACGGAGACGGCAAGCAGGGCGCAGCCGATGACAAGCACCCGTTTGCCAAAGCGTGCCGAGGCGCGGTGCGACATCGAACCGGTGGTGAGGTTTCCCAGCGCGAAGGGAGTCACCATCAGCCCTGAGGCCAAGGCCGAGCGGCCGAGTCCGGACTGCCAAAAGAGGGAGAGGACTACGAACATCGAGGAGAACGAGGCGAAATAGAGCATGGCAATAACTGTTCCACCCGAAAAGCCGGCACTTCCCAGCAGCTCAGGCCCGAGTATCGGTTCGCCCCCCTTGCGTGAAAGGTTGCGTTCCCAAAACGCGAGTAGCGCGAAGATGGGAATCGCCGACCCGAGCATTACAAAGGTCCAGATCGGCCAGTTCACGCTTTGGCCCTCGACGAGCGGGAAGAAGACCGCCAGCAGTCCGAGCGTTATCAGGCCCAGACCGACCGGATCCAGGCGGTGGGGAACTTTTGGCCGGAGGTCCGGCACCAGGCGGCCGCCCGCGGCGAGAGTGGCGGTTCCGATGATGACGTTGACGAAAAAGACCCATCTCCATCCATCAGCCGAGGAGGCCACGGCTATTATCACCCCGCCGAGAATCGGGCCAACCGCGGAGGAGAGCCCGACCATCGTTCCCAGGATGCCAAATGCTCGGCTGCGGTATCTTCCGCGGAAGAGCAGCTGAATGGTCGCCTGCACAGAGGGGCCGAAGAGGCCGGCCGCCAAGCCCTGGACAACCCGGGCCGCGACCAGTTCACGCCCGTTGGTGGCGAAACCGCAGGCTGCCGAGGAGAGTGTGAAGAGCGCGACCCCGCTCATGAAGAGCGGCTTGTAGCCGATGCGGTCGCCCAGACGACCGGCCGGAACCAGCATCAGCCCGAAGGCAAGGAGATAGCCCGCCACCACCCACTCGATCGCCGCCGGCGAGGCGTTCAAGCCGGTTTTGATCGAGGGAATGGCCACATTGACAATGGTGGAGTCGAGGATGGCCATGAAGGTCCCCACCAGCACCGTAACCAAAGCGCGCCATTGCCGGAAGGTGGGAGCCTCGGGAAAATCTGAGATGTTCATCTAGCGCGCAGGCCTGGGTCGCTCACCTCAGTCCTCGAAGGAGTCCGGCATGTTGGCCTCGAGGTGAGCAACGATCGCCTTCAGCGACTTGGTAAGCTCCTGCACTTTTTTGGCATTGAGCGGTGAAACCGCGAACGCCTCTTCGCCATTGAACTTGGGAAAGAGTTCCACCATCATGAGGCCGCCCGCCTCGGTGAGCTCGAGGTGCACAAGCCGCCGGTCGACCGGATCGACCTGCCGCCGCATCAGTGAGCGTCCCTCCATTGTCCGCACCACGCCAGAAAGCGTCGACTTGGAGATGCCGGCCTCTTCGGCGGCATGGCGGACTTCGATTCCAGGCCATATCCAAACCACCCAGAGCACGACGAAGCCTGTCCAGGAGAGGCCGTTGCTCCTCAATACGGTGTTCGAGAAATACTTGCGCACGGAGTTGGCGGCCCGGTAAAGGTTCGCTATTGCCGCCTGGGAGGTGAAGTCGATCTCGAGTCCGGAAAGGCGGCTCTCAATGGTCTTTTCCGTTTCGGCGAGGGTGTAAAAGCCTGTCACGCACAACATGGTATAGGAACGGGCGTCATTGCACTCGAGTGCAGCGGCCCGCCGGAACAGAACCGATGGTGTGTGCAAAGCTTGAAGTGCGCGACATGATGCGTCAATGCGTAGTGCCGCTTAGATGCAAGAGGGAGATAACGGCCGTCGATTAGCGACGAGTGGCCTGTTCAGCACCTATCTCCAAACTAAGGCGCAAATGTTCCGCGATGTCAGGAAAGCTTGGATATGATTCGTATCCGAAAGAACAAGGAGGGGTGTTGCTGCCGATCGAGCTTCCAGCTCTGGAAGAACTTGCCCACGCGCTTGCAGGCCGGGGCGTTGACGTCGTCCGACTCGGCTATTCGGACTTGACAGGCGTTGAACGGGGTCGGGACATCCTCGTGTCCCGCCTGGCACGGACCCTGGGGGACGGTGTGCCGTTCTGCCGCGCCATCTACCACACCAGTCCCATGGGTGACGTCGTGCCAATCCACGGGGGAATCGACGCGGGGCTTCCCGACATCGTCGCGATCCCCGACCTTGGCACCGTGGTCGACGTCCCCTGGGAACCGGGTGTGGCGCATTGCATCGTCGACGTCTTCAACCCTGATGGCAGCCGGGCGGGGGAGAGCCCTCGCAATGTCCTGAAGCGCGCCGAGAACCGGTTCAACGAACTCGGCTACCGTTCCCAGGTCGGGCCGGAGCTCGAGTTCTTCCTGCTGGAAGAAGATGAAGGCGGTTCGTGGCGCCGTTACGGGGAAGCCACCGGAAACGTCTACTCCGCGGGACTCAAGGGGGACCCGGAGAACATAATGCTGCGCTCCCTGCGCCTGCTCGACAACTACGGCCTCGAGGTGGTGGCGGCCAACCACGAGTTCGCCAGCGGGCAGTTCGAAATCAACCTGTGGCATTCCGATGCCATCGACGCCGCAGATCGCGCCTTTCGCTTCAAGTCGGCCGTAAAGGAGCTGGCACGCCGCGAGGGCAAGCGGGCGACCTTCATGGCGAAGCCGTTCAACGACGAAGGAGGCTCGGGCTTCCATCTGCATTTCTCGATGCTGGATGCCGAGGGCCGGCCCGCCTTTGATGACCCGTCGTCGCCGGATGGTCTCTCCTGGGTGGCCAAAAGCGCCATTGCCGGCATTCTGGCGCACGCTCCGGCAATCGCGGCCCTGTGCAACCCCACCATCAATTCCTACAAGCGCTTCGGACCTGACACCCTTGCTCCTTGGCTGGTCGACTGGGGGCTGGACAACCGAAGCGCGATGGTCCGCGTCCCTCCGGAACGGGGAAGAGCCGCGCGCCTCGAGCTCCGCCTCGGAGACGCCTCGGCGAACCCTTATCTGGCCATGGCCGCACTGCTGGGGGCGGCATATCTGGGTGTGCGGGACAAGGCCAGCCCTCCCGATCCGCTCGAGGGGTATGGCTACGATCCGGCACGCTCCGCACGGCTGCCCAAATCCTTGGCTGACGCGCTGGGTGCCCTGGAGGCCGATGAGGAAATGGTGGAGATTCTCGGGAGGGACTTCGTCGACACCTTTATCGCCTACAAGCGCAACGAGATGGAACGTTTCGCCCACTACATCACCGACTGGGAGTTCCGCGAGTACTCCTACCACCTCTGATAAACGCGGACAACCGCAGACCGAAGGAGAGGATGCGCAGTGCGTCTCCAGGACGTTGACCTCACCGATCTCGACTATTTCGCAGCCAATCAGGGCTATGGGATGTTCGATGTCCTGCGCGAGCAGGCGCCTGTCTTCTGGAACCCGGAGGCGGCGCCAAACCATGGCTTCTGGGCTGTAACACGCCATGAGGACATCCAAAAGATAGACCGGGATTCGGACACCTTTACCTCGGAGAAATTCGTCAACCTCGAGGAGGTGGACGACGACCTGATGGAAATTCGCCGCTCGCTCCTGGAGACGGATGGCACCAGGCATCGCGCCATGCGCAAGCTGCTGCAGCGCGACTTTGGCGCCCAGAGCCTGAAGGTGTACGAGGATTTCCTGCGCGGGCTCACCAAGGTAACCCTCGACGCGGCGCTGACCAAGGGCACCTTCGACTTCGTCAAGTCGGTGAGCGCGGACTTTCCCATACGGGTGCTGGCCCGGCTGCTGGACGTCCCCGACAACGAGACGGGACAGCTGATTGCCTGGGGCAATCGGATGATCGGCAATACCGACCCCGAGTATGCCGACGTGCTTCTCGACGACGCCGAAAGTGACAGGTACAAGCACCTTCCCTTCCGCTCGCCCGCCGCGCTGGAGGTTTTCGCCTACGGCAACGAGCTGCGTCGCAAGCGGTACGGGGGAAAAGGGGACGACCTGGTGTCCAAGCTGGTCAACCGGATTCCCGAGGACGGAATCCCACTCAATGACCGCGACTTCAACAACTATTTCCTCCTTCTTGTAGTAGCGGGCAACGAGACCACACGGCATGCGATCTCCCACACCGCGCTGGCCCTGATCCAGCATCCCGACCAGCTCGAGATCCTGAAGCGCAGCCCAGAGCTGATCCCCGATGCCGTGGAGGAGTTCCTGCGCTGGGCCTCCCCGGTGTATCACTTCCGCAGGACTGCGACGCGAGACGTGGAGCTCGATGGCGCCGAGATCCGCTCCGGGGACAAGGTGACCATGTGGTTCGCCTCAGGCAACAGGGATTCGGCCGTCTTTGAGGATCCTTACCGCTTCGACGTGACCCGTACGAAGGTCGATCACGTCGCATTCGGCAAAGGGGGCCCCCATTTCTGCCTGGGGAACGCGTTGGCCCGCATGGAGATCCGGGTCATGTTCGAAGAACTGATACCCAGAATCGGCGCCATCGAGCTGGCAGGCGAGCCGGTAAGGGTGCGCTCCAACTTCGTAAACGGCCTAAAGCGGCTGCCGGTGACCATCAAGGCGGCATGAGTCCCAGGGAGCCTGTTGCCCCTAGGACGGGTACGGCGAGAGATGCTCATGGACGGCCAGATAGCCGCCATTGGGGTCAAGGCGGAAGACGATGGACTCCCGTTCTTCGAGCTGCTGGCTGCTTCCCCCTTGCTGCAAGGTGGTGCGCACCCGGTGTGTAAAGAGGAAGACGCCGGGGCCGAGTTCGGCCACGCGCTGGTCGGTGGAGTCGCACGAGACAAAGCGCAAGCCGGAATCCTCCCAGGTGCGCCACTCCTTTTCGTAAGCGTCGCGGGAGTAGAAGGTGCGGTCCGAGCTGTAAAAGATGAAGGTGGACTCCGGCGCAAAGCAGGAGAAGTACTCGTCCCGTCGATGGTTCCCGAATGCGGCGATCAGATCGTTCGCCGCCTTCAGGACCTTGACCGCCTCGGCCGGGTTGGAAGATTCCACGTATTCTCCTCTTGACCGTAAGGGTCCTGCCCGCCCCCTCGCGCCAAGCACAGGTGGCTGGGGCCCAATGCAGGGGGGAGGAGGGCCCCCACCGCAGATGCGCTCGTCAGGCGCTGGCCTGGCTCGCCGCAGGCGCCAATACCACCTCTTGATGAAATGACTCTATGAGCCTCCGGGTCCTCACGCGGGCCGAGACCAGCTCAGCTTCGGTATGGCGAATCAGCACATCCGCATCGAGTCCCGCTTCGAGCAGCTCCTCGTGGCCACCGTTGTCCAACCAACCGTTCAGGGTGGCAAGGTCGATCTCCGGGTGAAATTGCAGCCCCAGGGCGCGGCCGATGCGAAACGCCTGCACCGCGGCTGCGTTGCGCGCAACTACCGTGGCCAGTGGAGGTACCGCAATCCGGTCGTAATGCCATTGGAACCACGGCCCCGATGGTATCGAAGTGGGCTGGTCGGAGTGAATTACGTGCCATCCGATCTCAGGAGCCGGCGAGCGGACCACGTCTCCTCCAGTGGCTTTGGCAAGCAGCTGCCCACCAAAGCAGAGGCCCAGAATGGCCACTCCGTGGTCAAGGGCGTCCCCAAGGTAGGCCAGCTCGTCCAAGACCCAGTTCCCGATGGTGGCGGTGTCGTAGACCGACCAGGGCGCGCCCATGGGCACCAGGAGGTCGTAGCCGCGATAGTCGGGGAGCTCGACCTTCACATTGGGGCTGCTGAACTTCTCTTTCGGCACCACCAGGAATTCGTCGAACTCGTATCCCAAAGCCACAAGGGCCTCTCCGACCATTGCGGGCGGGGAGAGATGGTCATGCTGAATGAAAAGGGCCTGCACGAACCCACAATATTCGGATACGAAGGGTCGCTTGACCATTACGGTGGTGCAATTGCAAGGTGCCGGGCCGGCCGCGGCGGCCCTCCCGGTGTGGTACCTTCTGGATGCCAAAGGGGGCGATGGTGAGGGACGGGAACGATGCTGCGGGCGTCCAAGCGGTCCCGGCACTGCTTGCCGCAGCCTTCATGCAGCTTCTTGACGTCGGCATAGTCAATGTGGCGGTTCCCACCATCCAGGCGTCCCTGGGCGCCAGCTTCGCCGGGTTGGAATCCATCATCGCCGGCTACCAGGTGGCTTTCGCGGTCACCCTTCTGCCCGCTGCCCGGCTGGGGGACCGTTTTGGCAGGCGGAGGCTATTCCTGGTGGGTGTCGCCGCATTTGCCGCCTTTTCGGCCCTTTCCGGGGCTGCACACACGACCGGAATGCTGGTGGTGGCGCGCATTCTCTCCGGCGTGGCTGCGGGAACGATGTTCCCGCAGGTCATCTCTATCATCCAGGCGGGGTTCGAGTCGGGCGCGCGCAGGCGCCTCTTTGCGTTCTACGGCACCACGGTCGGCGTCGCCACCGTGGCCGGACCTCTGGTGGGCGGGTTGCTGATTCGTGCTGATCTGGCCCACCTCAGCTGGCGCCTCATCTTCTATGTCAACGTCCCCATTGGCATCTACGCGCTCATCGCGGGCGCGATGAGCCTGCCCGAGAGCAAGGGAGACGAGAACGGGCTCGACCTGGGCGGGGCAGCGCTGGCCGCCGCAGGCACGGCCATGCTGGTCATGGGGCTGCTGCTTGGGCACCAGCTTGGCTGGCCCACATGGCTAAAGGCCGAACTTGGCCTCTCGCCGGTCGTACTGGCCGCATTCTGGCTTCTCGAAAGCCGAAGGAGTCGCCGGGACCGCCCCTCGCTGGTATCCAAGGCGGTGCTGTCCTCTGAGGGCTTCGCCTTGGGGTCGGCGCTATTTTTGATCGTCTTCCTGGGCGTTGCACCGTTCTTTTTCGCGCTATCCATCTTTCTGCAGGAAGGGGACTCCTTCTCGCCGCTCATGGCCGGCGTCGCCAGCGCGCCTTTCGCGCTGGGCACCGCTGTGGCATCGCTGGCCACAGCCCGGCTGCGCGTGCGTTCTCCCAAGCTGATGATCGCCGGCCTGGCACTGCTAGCGCTGTCGATGGCGCTCCTCATCGTAGAGCTGGGCCGGGTCAGTGGGCACATGGGACTGATTGCTCTGGTCTGGCCCCTGAGCCTGGCAGGCATCGGTCTGGGCCTTTTCATCGGGCCGGCTTCTGCGGCAACTCTGGAGAAGGTGCCGCCGGCCGGGGCCGGCTCCGCCTCGGGGGTCATCACGACTTTGCAGCAGGTGGGGGGAGCGCTGGGCGTGGCACTCATAAGCCTTGTCTTCTTCTCGTTCTTCGCCGTCAACGGCGGCTCCGCCGCGCGCGCCGAGCTTCCCAAGGTCACGGCCCAGCTTCGCACCTTGGCAATTCCCAAGGGATTCGTGTCGGAAGGGGAGTCGGCCTTCGTAACCTGCATAGTCGATCGTGCAGCCCAAAAGGACGTGAGCAGGCTGCCGGAGAGCTGCCTGATAATAGGAGGCGCCATCGAGCAGGCGCCGATTCCCTCGGCACTCAAAACCAAACTGATAAACCTGCTTCTGGCGGACGGGAATTCCGCGGTCAGTCGCGACTTCGTATTAAGCCTGCGCGAGACGCTCGGCTACGAGATCGCCGTCTTCGCGGGTGCCATCCTGCTGCTGGCGCTCGCACCTTCGGCCCGGAGGCGGCCCGCCAAATTGCAGTTGCCGGACGAGGCTAAGCCAGGCCCTTGAGCATGAGGTTCCAGTACATCAAAGGCAGCCCGTACCGCTTGACGAGGTACATGTCGTAGCGCTCCTTCTGCATGTTCAAGACCGGAAACGTCGGGGTGGGCTTGGGGACGTAGTCGAACTCGGCCATGATGCATCGGTTGTGTGAGGTCACGAGCGGGCATGAGGCATAGCCGTCGTAGAACTTGACCGGTTGTTCGCCTCGCATCGCGGCCAGAAGGTTGGCCACAACCACCGGCGCCTGCTTGCGCACAGCAGCGCCGGTCTTGGAATTCGGGGTGCTGCCGGCGTCGCCCAGGGAGAAGACATTCGGCCAGCGCACATGAGCCATCGTGTACTTGTCAACCTCCACATATCCCGCGGGGTTGGCCCCATCGGCCAAGGGTGAGGCTTTGACCCACTCGGGAGCGGACTGGGGCGGCACGACGTGGGCAAAGTCGAACTCGAGGGCCTCCGCCGGAGCGCCAGGGTCGGCAAGGCTCTTCAACATGGCCTTACCGGCTTCGCCATCGATTGCGCTGAGCTCGGTCTGGTAGCGCACCTCTATGCCGTAGCGGTCGATCACCCGCTCCAACGGTCGGGCGAACTCCGGCACCCCGAACACAGCCGCGCCTGGAAGCACCAGGATCACGCGGATTCGGCCCAGCACTCCGTTGCGTTGCCAGTAGTCGCTCGCAAGGTAGGCGATCTTCTGAGGGGCCCCGGCGCACTTGATGGCGCCCGGGGGCATGGTGAACAGGGCCGTGCCGGAGCGCATCCCGCGAATGCCGTCCCAGGTGCGGGGAGCGAGATCGAAACGGTAGTTCGAGGAGACCTTGCCGTTGCCGAGGCTCTCCGGGAGTCCCTCCACCTTGGCCCAGTCCAGTTGGATACCCGGGGCAACCACCAGGTAGTCATAGGTCAACTCCTTGCCGGAGTCAAGCGAGACGGTCCGCTCGTCGGGATCGACCGCTACGGCCGCCTCCCGGACCCAGCTGACCCCGCGAGGAATCACCGAAGCGGTTTCCCGGACCGTGGAATCTGCCGAGGCCAGCCCCCCGCCCACCAGGGTCCACAACGGCTGGTAGTAGTGCCTCTCGGACGGCTCGACCACCACGACATCGTCAACTTTGGCCTTGGCCAGGCGTGCCGCTACGGTCAGGCCCGCAGTGCCTCCTCCGACGATGACGACGCGGTGATGCCTCGAACGGCTTTCGTCCATTTCGCCCCCCCTTGCTTCGCGCCAGGCCGACGCTCATGCGTAAGCAGACAGTATGGCACACGCTCGTCTGGGGGTGGTGTTGGGTGTCACCCCAAATAGATGAGACGCGCCAGGCCGATACGGGTGAAGAAGCCGTTCAGGGCAACTGTGACCAGCGAGAACCGGTCGAAGGCCAGCAGCAGCCCGAAACCAACCAGGGCGGCTCCCGCCACCATGGAAATCTGGTTTCCGTGGCGGCGCATGAAGGCGAGAGAGCCGCTCAGTTGGTTATAGGCGAGGCCGGTGATCATGAAGGGAACACCCAGACCTGCCGCATAAAAGGCCAGCAACAGGCCGCCCTGGCCGATGGTGCGCTGATTGGCCGAGATAGCCAGGATGGCGCTCAGGATCGGACCGATGCATGGCGTCCAGCCGAATCCGAAGGCGACGCCGGCCACGGGTGCGGCGAAGGGGCCCAGGCGAGCCAAGCGGGGGTGGAATCGTTTCTCCCCCAAAGCGAAGGCGGGGAATCGCCCAAGGGCGGAAAGCAGCACGAAAAGCCCCATGACCACCACCACGACACCGGTGATCCTCCCGATCAGTATGTGGTCGCGGAAGATGGAGCGTCCCAGGGCCGATGCCGTCATGCCCAGCACAACGAAAACCAGGCCAAAGCCGGCCACGAAAAGAAGCGTGGTCCTCGCCACCGCTGCGCGGGTCGAGATACGGGCTCCCTCGCCCGGGTCTTCGCGCACGTCGACTCCGGTGACCACCGAAAGATAGGCGGGCACGATCGGGAGGACGCATGGAGAGGCGAAAGAGATCACTCCTCCCCCGAAGGCCGCGATATAGCTCAGTCCGACCGACATTTGCAACCAGACTACCCGGAGCCCGCAGAAGCTCCCCGTCTAGCTCGGCACCAGGGCGAGCCTGGCCTCGCCGGACGTGAGGGGTTCGACGAAAAGCAGATCCGAACCGTCGGCTCCCACCCTTATGAAGACCTCGCTGCCCTGGGTGCACCAGTCATCGAGGCGCCTTAGCGACTCCTGGTCCGCGCCCTGGAGCCATGCGACCCAGGTGCCGAGCATCGTGCCATCGCCTGCGGCGCGCTCGCCGGGAAACACCGGTGAAGCGGGATCCTGTGGACGCCTGTAGCCGACCAGCACCGTATCGGACAATGTCACCACTCCGGTGATAGTCACGCCTTTGGCCCGGGCGAACTGGCTGGCCGCCATCCGGGCGCGGCTGGCGCTGTGCTCGACCGCGCGCAGCCTTCTGGAATACTCCATTCGCTCCCGCTGCTTCCTCCAGCTGATTGCAGAAACCACAGCTAAGAACACCATCCCGAACGTGGGGACGGAGAACTCAAATAAAGCCTTCCACATGGCTGCACCACCCACACCCATTATGCCACCGAGCCTGGGCGACGGTCGCCGAGTGGCCGGCGCAAATCGGAAGGGCGGTGTCCAATTAGGCTTGTGCTGCGTGCGGCTATCCGTCTTCGGCCACGCCGGCTCCTACGGGGCGCCCGGCGCACAATGCTCCTCCTACCTCGTCTCGGCGACGGGGACGCAACTGTTGCTCGACATCGGGAACGGTTCGTTCTCGAACCTTGCCCGCCAACTGTTGCCAGGAGATCTTTCGGCTGTATTCGTCTCCCACCGTCATCATGACCACCTTGCCGACCTGATCTCCCTCTACCACTACCTGAGCTTCGTGCCGGGAGCACTTCGGCACCCCATTCCGATCTACGGTTCCCCCGAGACTCTCGAGGCGATCCGCACCCTTGTCCTGGCGGACTTCGGCGGGATACTCCTACCGCAGGCGGTGCGGGCCGGCCAAGCCGTGGAGGTGGGCGGACTGCAGGTCACCTTTGCGGATGCGGACCACGTGCCTGGCACGCTCGCCGCCCGTGTGTCGGTTGATGGTGGCCCATCACTGGGATTTACGGCCGACACCGGCCCCAACCCGGGCCTGGAGCAATTCTTCGACGGGATCGACCTCCTGGTTGGGGAGTGCACCTGGCTCACCCGTCCAGACCAGGCGCCCGCGGGCCTGCATATGGACGCATCGGAGCTGGCCAGCATGGCCACCCACTCCGGGGCCAGGCGCCTGGTGGTGACACACGTCGCCTATCCGGGCAACGCGGTGGCGGCAGCGCGCTTGGTCGCGGACCGGTTCGCCGGCGAGGTGATTGCCGCCTTCGACGGCCTGGCGGTGGAGTTCTGAGCGGTCAGTGGAGAGCCGGCCCCGGAGGCTCCGCCTCGGCACGGCCCACTAGGTTGAATGCCGTGCCCGGCAAAGCCAGTGAAAGCCACCGGGGCGAGACCTCCGCCCGTAGTACCCAGGAGAGTTCGCACGCCGTTTTGACAATTCCCAACCTGGTCACGCTGCTCAGGCTCATGCTGCTTCCGGTCGCGCTCTTCTTCGCGCTCTCCCGGCACAACTTCATCGTCGCCACGGTTCTTTTGGCCGTGATCTCAATCACGGACTTCCTGGACGGCTATCTCGCCCGCCACCTGGGGCAGATTTCCGAGCTCGGAAAGATCATCGATCCGTCAGCCGACCGGGTGGTCATACTCAGCGTCGGAATCGCCGCGCTGGTGGAGGGCTGGATACCGCTGTGGCTGGGCGTGGCCATGCTGGTGCGGGAGGCGCTCATTTCGGGCATATCCGCCTACCTTTACAAGGCCAAGGGCCATCGCCTCGACGTCATCTGGGCGGGCAAGGCGGGAACACTTCTCCTGCTTTTCGCACTTCCCGCAATTCTCCTGGGCGAGCAGGTCCACCCGAACCTTGGAATCCTTCACATCGTCGGAATCGTCCTGGCCCTGGCCGGCACCCTGGTCCTCTACTGGGCCGCGCTGGTCTACGTTCGGCACGACCTGCTTCCCGCCCTATCAGCGAAGTAAGGTGCCCCGGCGGCGGCCCCGATTATGAGACGTGGTTATCAGTTTGTTGCTAGGTTCACTTCCGTGGACCCAAAGAGCGCGGAGGGACATTGAAAGCAGTGATCATGGCAGGCGGCGAGGGCACTCGCCTTAGGCCGCTGACCGCCACGGCCCCTAAGCCCATGCTGCCGGTGGCCAATAGGCCCATGCTCGAGCACATTCTCAACCTCCTCAAGAAGCATGGCTTCGACGAGGTGGTGATCACCGTCGCCTTCATGGCCAATGCCATTCGCACCTATTTCGGCGACGGGTCCGATTTTGGGATCCGAGTCAGCTACTCCAACGAGGACTCTCCCCTGGGAACCGCTGGGTCGGTGGGCAACTGCCGCGGGATGCTCGAGTCGACCTTTCTGGTCATCTCTGGCGACGTCCTGACCGACATCGACCTGACGGCGGTACTGGAGTTCCACCGCTCGCGCTCGGCCATGGCCACCATCGCGCTCAAGTCGATGGAGAACCCTCTCGAGTTCGGAATCGTCACCACCAACGAAGACCGGACCGTGGCGCGCTTCCTGGAAAAGCCGACCTGGGGCCAGGTCTTCTCCGACACCATCAATACCGGCATCTACGTGCTCGAGCCGGAGATCTTCACCTATATGCCGGTCGGCAAGGTGCTCGACTTCTCCCAAGACGTTTTTCCCAACATGCTCGCCGATGACGTGCCCGTCCACGCGGTGACCTGCGAAGGGTATTGGGAGGACGTCGGCACTCTTGAGGCCTATCTGGGCGCCCAGAGCGACGCGCTTGCCGGCAAGGTGGACATTGACCTGCCCGGTTTCATGATCGACACCGGGATCTACGTGGGATCCGGCACCGAGATCCATCCCAGTGCCCAATTGGAGTCCCCTGTACTCGTCGGCGACAACTGCCGGATCGGCGCCGGAGCGAGGATCGGCCCCTACAGCGTGATCGGGACCAACTCCCGGATCTCCCGGTCGGCCGAGATCAACCACTCGGTCCTGCACGAGAACGTTTACGTGGGCGAGGCGAGCATCGTACGCGGCACCGTGATCGGCAAGTCCTGCGACGTGCGTCGCAGCGTGCATACCGAAGACGGCGTGGTGCTGGGCTCCGACTGCTACGTGGGCGACGGCGCACAGATAATGGCGCGCGTGAAGGTGTACCCCTCCAAGACAGTGCAGTCAGGCGCGACGGTCCTCACCTCGATCGTCTGGGAGTCCCGGGGCACGCGCAGCGTCTTCTCCCCGACCGGGGTCAAAGGGATCGCCAATGTCGACATCGGTCCCGAACTGGCTCTAAGACTGGCAATGGCCTATGGGTCGACTCTCCGGCCGGGAGCCCGGATCACGACCGCCCGCGACTCCTCCAGGGCGGCGCGCACCTTGAAGCGGGCCATCATGGTCGGTCTCAACGCGGTGGGAATCGATGTTGCGGACCTGGAGGTGGCCACGGTTCCCGCCCTTCGTTTCCACGTGCGCAACACCTCGTCCAAAGGCGGAATCGCCGTGGGACTCGATCCACTCGACCCCGAGTCGGTGGTGATCCGCTTCATCGACGAGGGAGGCGTGGACCTCGACGAGGGCACCCAGCGCAAGATCGAGCGGGGCCTGGCCCGCGAAGACTTTCGAAATGTCCTCGCCGGCGAACTGGGCGACATCGAATTTCCCGCCCGCAACACCGAGTTCTACACCCAGTCGCTGCTGGACCAGGCCGAGATCCTGCGCATCCGCGAACGCAGTTTCAAGCTGGTCGTGGACTACAGCTATGGCGTGGCATCGCACATTATGCCCGGCGTCCTCTCGAAGCTGGGTGGGGACATCCTGGGGATCAATCCTTTCTCCTCGACCAAGCGCATGGTGGAGTCCCTTCCCGCCGCCAACCTCGCCCGCTTGGCCGACCTCGTGGTCTCGTCGCGCTCCGAGATGGGTATCGCCATCGACCCGGTGGGGGAGAGGATGCAAGTCGTGGATGCCAAGGGCCGAATCCTTTCCGGCCACGAGCTGCAGGTGCTGATGTGCAGGCTGGTGGCCGAAGCCAACCCGGGCGCCCGAGTGGTGATCCCGGTGGGCTCGCCTCGTGCGACCTCGGTTGCCATCGAGCGCTTCGGCGGGGAGGCGGTCCTGGCCAAGCGGACCATTGCGGGCCTAAGTGAAGCCGCTCTCGGCGCCAGCGGACAATGCGCGCTTGCCGCCGGGCTGGAAGGGGACTTCTCGTTCCCGAACTTTCTTCCCGGCTTCGACGGATGCGCTGCCTTCGTCCAGCTTCTCTCGCTGCTTGCCTTGACCGGCCAGAGCCTGGCCGAGGCCGCCGACGAGATCGGCGTCATCAGCGTGGTGAGCGAGTCGGTCGTCACCCCCTGGGAGACCAAGGGAATGGTCATGCGGCTCCTGCTCGAAGGGCTCGGGGAGGCGGAGCCTCTGCTGATAGACGGCATCTATGTCATCCAGCACAAGGGTTGGTACCTCATCGTGCCCGATCCGGTTGAGCCGGTCACCCATGTCTTCGTCGAGCTGGAGAACGAGGTGGAGTCGCGCATGCTGGCACGCCAGCTGGCGGAGCGCATCGTTCAGATAGTGCGCGACGCCGACGCCGTGCGCGCCTAGCCCGACAGGTTTTTCACCAGGCCGCGAATTGCTGCATCCGGCCCCCTTCGCGAGGCTAACTTGTCATTCATGGAGATTCGCGAAGACAGAAGCTACACCAAGGATCACGAGTGGGCGGTACGCGAGGGCAACACCCTCCGCGTAGGAATCACCGACTATGCCCAGGACGCCCTGGGCGACGTGGTCTTCGTCCAGCTGCCCGCCGTCGGTGCGCAGGTGACCACCGGCACCTCCTTCGCCGAGGTGGAGTCGACCAAGAGCGTTTCGGATATCTACGCGCCCGCCACCGGAAAAGTGCTGGCGGTGAACACCGACCTGGAAAGCCAGCCGGAACTGATTAATTCGGCCCCATACGAGGGTGGATGGATCGCGGTGATCGAGCTCTCCGACGGTGCGGATCCCGAACTCATGTCCGCAGCGGACTACGCCACGATGACGGAAGTCTAAAGCTGAAGTCGAGCTTAAAGGTCCAACGCTCCCGGTACTGAGGTATTCTGGTTGACCTGCGGGCGCATCGCGCCTTACGGACTCTGGGGGCCGGAGCAAGTGATCGTCTGTCGCAACTGTGGGCACGCCAACCAGGCCGGCTCCAACTTCTGTTCGTCATGCGGGATGGTGCTCGGGCGCCGCGAGGACACCACCGACACGATGGCTATCCTCGAAGTCGGCGCCGAGCCGGGCGAGGAGCTGATCAACTCACTCATCGAGTCGGCCCCTCGAGGAGCTGCGCTTTTGGTGGTGAAGAGCGGGCCTGCAGCGGGGACATCGTTCATCCTCGAAAAGCCAAAAACCACTATCGGGCGCCATCCCGACAGTGATATCTTCTTGGACGATATAACCGTTTCCCGCCGTCATGCCGAATTCGTGAGGGAGCGAGAGGAGTACTCGTTATCGGACGTGGGATCCCTCAATGGGACATATGTAAACCACGTGCGAACCGATCACGAGGACTTGAAGAGCGGTGATGAAGTCCAGATCGGCAAGTATCGGCTCTTGTTCATAGTTGTCCCTAAGGAGTGAGATGGAGGCGGCCGAAAAGGACACGTCCTATTCCATCGGTGAGGCGCTGGCGCTCCTGCAAAAGGAGTTCCCTGACGTCTCGATCTCCAAGATCAGGTTCCTGGAGTCAAAGGGGCTTATCGCGCCCGAGCGGACCGCGGCCGGCTTCCGCCGCTTCTCTCAGGCGGACATAGATCGCCTGGTCGCAATCCTCAAGCTCCAGCGTGACCAGTATCTGCCGCTCGCGGTTATCCGCGAGCAATTCACTGGGGAACCCGAAGCTCGGCGTGGTGGCCGTCGTGGCAGGACCGGAGCCCGGGCCCGCCAGGATCAGCCCAGCCTTGGCCTCGACGGTGAAGATCAGGTGGAGGTCGAAGTCGAGGATCCGGAGACTGCCTCTCGGCCCCCGGTGCCCGAGCCGCGAGCGTTACGGGTGGTCCAGGACCTAGACCCCGATCCCGAGCCGCCTTCCATCGAGCCGGCCGAGGCAGGCCCCGCCGCACAGGACGACCAAGAGAAGGCACTTGCGCCGACCCTCTCGCAGGAGTCCGGACTCGAGCTGCTGGTCGCTTCCACGGCGACCGCCTTTGCCCATGTGCCCCTGGTGCCGGCCCAAGAGTTGAACCGTCCGCCCACCGCCCCAGCCCAGACCGTACAGGACAGCGAGCCGCCTCAGACCGAGCCCGGCGAGGCCGAAGCCCCCCCGGCCGGGCAGTCCCGAGGACGCAAAGGGCGCAAGCGGTCCAAGGACGACGCGGCGGTCGAGGAAGCGCCGGAGGCGCCGGTGGAGGTGACCGGCAACCTGACACCACGCGACTTCATTGCCCAGGCGGGGATCAACGCCGCGTTCCTCGCCGAGCTCGAGCTGTACGGGATCGTCAAGCCCACCAAGGAACACGGCGTGCTTACCTACGACGCTGAGCTCGTCGAGCTGGCCAGGGTGGCAAAGAGCCTCGACGCCTTAGGACTCGGGCCCAGACACCTCAAATCCCTGCGGGTATCCGTCGAGAAGGAGTTCGGGCTCATCGAGCAGCTTGTCGCCACCCAGCTCGGAGCCGGCGGAACACGGGCCAAGCGCAAGGCCGCTGAGACGGCACGGGCGCTCGAGGAGCAGTCGGAGCGATTCCGCCGCCAATTGCTCGCCCTGCTCGTCTCCGGGTTGATCGGCGACCGGCCCTAGAGCGCCGCTTCGGTCCACCCACCAGAGGCGATTTGGCACTAGGCTATTGCCATGGTAGAAGTCGAGCTGTCTTCTGTGAGGGTCGACCTTCGATCCAACACGCCGCTCATTCTGCTGCGCGAAATTGCCGAGCCGCACCGGAGTCTGCCCATCTTCATAGGCGCCCCGGAGGCGACGGCGATCGCCATGGCGCAGCGCGGTTACGAGGCCCCGCGCCCGCTCACCCACGACCTCGCACTCGAGCTGGTTGGCCGTCTGGGCGGCAGCATCGAGCGAATCGTGGTCGTCGACCTGATCGAGGCGACTTACTACGCGGACATCCACCTGGTCGGCCCCTTGGGAAAGACCGTGGTCTCCGCTCGTCCTTCCGACGCGGTGGCCCTCGCCATACGTGCCCAGGTTTCGATTTTCGTGGCTGACGACCTGATGGCGCGAGAGGGCGTGGTAGTGCAGGAGGAGGAGACCTTCGAGGACAATCTCGAGGTCGAGGGCCCGGAGGCGGAGGTTCTGGACGAATTCCGCGAGTTCCTCAACAACATCTCCCCGGAGGATTTTTCCTAGCCCGAATGACCCGCTCCGCGGGCTCCAGGCGTGATCGGAGAAGCCCTATCGGGGTCCTGGGCGCAAAAAGTTGGTCTTGCACCGGCGAAATTCCACCTTTGCAACTAAAGGCAAGCCCAGGGTGGTTCGAAAGCTGTAGTAACATTAGGAACGTTTTTGACGTTTAGCAGGGGACACTCTGAAGTGAACCAAACCAGCGAGGCCGGCGGTTACAGCGGCCTGCAGGCCGCGAAGATCGTCGGCATCAGCTATCGCCAGCTCGACTACTGGGCGCGCACCGATCTCATCCGACCATCGATCGCCGATGCGCACGGCAGCGGCTCGCAACGCAAGTACTCCTATGAGGACCTCATCCGTCTCAAGCTGGTCAAGAGACTCATCGACAACGGGCTCGCCCTGCAGGGCGTGCGCCGAATGGTCGAGTCGATCGCCAAGATCGAGGGCATGAACCTGGCCAACGCCGGGCTGGTCTTCTGCGGCGGATCCAAGTCGGTGCTGGCGCGGGACGAAGAGAACCTCGTCGATGTCATGCGTGGCAACCAGATGATGTTCGGCATGGTGCTTTCGCTCAATGACATCAAGAGCGAACTCGAGAACGAGATCGTATCCATCTCGGAATTCCGCCAGGCCGCCGAGTCAGCCGCCGAAGAGCCACAAACCTCAACGGTTGCCGCCACCCCCAGCTGAATTCGGGTTCAGGCCCGGCCCCATCCACTCACTGCGATGATCGGGCAGCTTGGTGCAACGGCAAGGCAGCTTGGGTATTGTTGATCCGGTGGACATAAAGTACAGCTTCCTGAATTCATATCACAGGCGCCTCGGCGCCAAGATGGTCCCCTTCGGCGGATGGGAGATGCCGCTCGCCTATCCGGCCGGTACGGTTGCCGAACACCTGGCGTGCCGCTCCGACGCCGTGGTCTTTGACGTCTCCCACCTCGGAACGGTTCGCCTGCAAGGGGCGGGTGCCTTCGAGACGTTGCAGCGCAGCTTCACCAACGACCTCAACAAGATCGGCCCGGGGCGCGCGCAGTACACGCATCACCTTGGGCAGGACGGATCGGTCGTCGACGACATCATCGTCTGGTGGGTCTCTCAGGACCGTTTCGACGTCATGCCGAACGCCTCGAACACTGCATCGGTGATCTCCTCGATCGGCGGCACTGACGTGACCGCGGAAAGGACGGTGCTCGCCGTACAGGGCCCCGCTGCGCGTTCCAAGCTCAGCGGTTTCTTTCCCGCGGCCGCCGAGGTGGGCAGGTTCCGTGTCGCCGAGCTCGAGTTCGATGGCACGCCTGTCGTGGTTGCAGGGACCGGCTATACCGGCGAGGATGGCGTGGAGATCTCGGTGCCCAACGCCGCGGCAGAGAAGCTCTTCGGCCAAATCCTGGAGGCGGGCGTCACACCGGCGGGCCTCGGCGCGAGGGATACGCTGCGCCTGGAGGCGGCGCTCCCGCTTCACGGTCACGAGCTCGGCCAGGGAATCACCCCCTACCAGGCACGGCTCGGCTGGGTGGTATCGATGAAAAAGGGCGACTTCATAGGCCGGGCCGCGCTCGAATCCGAGCTCGCCGACGGTCCTAAGCGCCTCCTCTTTGGTGTAAAGGGGACCACGCGCCAGCCGATGCGCGAGCACATGGAGCTGGTCGCCGGGGGAGAGGTAGTGGGCTTTTCCACAAGCGGAAACTATTCGCCCGTCCTGGGCGTCGGGATTGCGCTCTGCCTGGCTGACCCCTCCCTGCAGGAAGGTGCCCAAGTCGAACTCCGCTCCGGCGCGCGTGCAGTCGCCGGGACCATCTGCCCCCTGCCGTTCATTCGCAAATCGAATTGAGCCGCGCCTTGGCGCAAAAGCTCAAGTAGTCGAAGAAAGGGAAGGCCCTTCCGTGTCCAGCTTCGTGCCGCACACCGACGAGGAGATCAGCTCGATGCTGAGCTTCCTCGGCCTCGAGTCATTAGACCACCTCTATTCAGCCATTCCCGAGGCGCTCAGGCTGGGCCGCCCTCTCGGGTTGCCCCCCGCGCTCTCAGAGGTCGAGGTGATCGAGAAGATGGAGGCGCTCGCCTCGCGCAACCGGCCCGCCTCCCGGGAGCTGGTCTGCTTCGCGGGTGGCGGAGCCTACGATCACGACCTCTACTCCGCGCCACGCGCCCTGGGAAGCCGGAGCGAGTTCGTGACCGCTTACACGCCCTATCAGCCGGAGGTGGCCCAAGGGGTGCTGCAGGCGCTCTTCGAATACCAGACGCTCGTCTCCAGGCTTTCGGGGCTGCCCATCGCCAATGCCTCTCTCTATGACGGCGCTTCGGCCCTGGTGGAAGCGGTCAACCTGGCCGCGGTGCGCACCAAGCGGCAAAGGGTGGTGCTCTCCGAAGGGGTAAACCCCCACTGGCGCGAGACCGTCAAGACTTTTGCGGCGGGCCCGGGGCACGAGATCGAGGTTGCGCCGGTGGACGCCGGCGGCGGGACGATATGGCCCGAGGATTCCAGTGGAGTGGCCTGCTACGTGGTGGCCTATCCCAACTTCCTGGGCCTGGTGGAAGACATCGCCGCCGCAAAGCGCAAAGCGGTCGAGGCGGGGGCCCTGCTGGTTGTGGCATACGACCCGGTGGCCATGAGCCTGCTCAAGTCACCCGGTGAGCTGGGAGCCGACGTAGCCGTGGCCGAGGGCCAGTCGCTCGGAATCCCGCTCTCCTTCGGCGGACCCTACCTCGGGCTGTTCTCCACGACTACCGAGCTTGTGCGCCTCCTTCCCGGACGCCTGGTGGGGGAGACCGTCGACACCAGGGGAAATACCGCCTATGTCACCACGCTTCGCGCTCGGGAGCAGGACATCCGCCGCGAGAAGGCCTCCTCCAATGTCTGCACCAACCAGACGCTGATGGCGGTGTGGGCCGCGATCCATCTCTCCTGGCTCGGGCGTCAGGGCTTCGCCGAGCTTGGCCGGCGCAGCCTTTCAGGTCGCCACTACCTCTCCTCGCTGCTGCAGGAGAGAGGACTGGGCGAGGTCCGCCTCGGAGGTGGATCTGTGCGCGAGTTCCCGGTGTCGCTGGATCGACCGGCATCGGAGGTGATCGAGGAGATGCTCGGCCGAGGGTTCCTGGCCGGCGTCGCGCTGGAGGGGAGGCGCTCGATCGGCGCCTTCGAAGGGTCGCTGCTGGTGGCCGTGACCGAGAAAAGGACCAAAGCGGAGATGGACCGCTATGTCGACGAGCTTGCCGAGGTGCTGAAGTGACCCAGACCGAGATAGCCGCAGCCGGAGGCAAGGCGACCTCCATCCCCTTGATGGGCGGCAGCCCCGAGCCCACCATCTTCGAGCTTTCCGCTCCCGGGCGCCGGGGCGGCGCTCTGCGGGAAAACGGTGTGCCCATGGTGGACCCGGCATCGGTGATTGATCCGGCCTATTTGCGCGAGGAGCCACTCGCACTTCCGGAGGTCTCTGAGCGCGACCTGGTCGCCCACTTCACCCGGCTCAGCCATCGCCAGTATTCGGTGGATCTGGGGTCCTACCCGCTGGGCTCCTGCACAATGAAGTACAATCCCAAGCTCGCCGACACGGTGGCGGGGCTGGCCGGCATCGCCAACACCCATCCGCTAGCACCCGTCTCGGCAATCCAGGGCTGGCTGGAGCTGATCTGCACCGTCGAGGAGTACCTCCTCGAGATCACCGGCATGGACGCCGCCACCTTCGCCCCGGCAGCAGGCGCGCAAGGGGAGCTGACCGGGCTCCTGATCATGCGGGCCTATCATCGCCACCGCGGCAACCACAAGACCAAGGTCCTGATACCGGACTCCGCGCACGGGACCAATCCGGCCTCGGTGACGCTGTCGGGCTACGAAGCGGTCACTGTCCCTTCCAATTCCCGGGGCCTGGTCGATGTCGAGGCGCTGCGCGGCCTGGTCGACAGCGAGGTTGCGGGAATCATGCTCACCAACCCCAACACGGTTGGCCTTTTCGAGGAGGAGATCGCCGACATCGCCGCGGCCATACACGAGGTGGACGGCCTCCTCTACTACGACGGGGCGAACCTGAATGCGATCGTCGGCGTCGCTCGCCCCGGCGACATGGGCTTCGACATCGTTCACTCCAACCTCCACAAGACTTTCGCCACCCCGCACGGAGGAGGTGGCCCGGGCTCCGGCCCGGTGGCGGTGGTCGAGAGGCTGGCCCAGTTCCTGCCCGGGCCGTACCCGGTGCGCGCCGAGAAGGGCTTCGACGTCATTGAGCCGGAGAACTCCATCGGCAGGGTCCACTCCCACTTCGGCAATGCGGTCGTCTTCGCCCGGGCACTCGCCTACATGCTCGCCCTTGGCGGCGACGGCCTGGCCATGATGTCCCGGGTGGCGGTCCTGAACGCCAACTACCTCAAGGCACTCATTGCCGAGCACTATCCGCCGGCCTACGATGCGGTCTGCATGCACGAGTTCGTGGCCACGGCCTCCAACTTGAAGAAGGCGTCGGGCGTGCGGGCTCTCGACGTTGCCAAGGCCCTCCTGGACCGCGGCTTTCACGCCCCTACCGTCTATTTCCCCCTCATCGTCGACGAGGCTCTCATGATCGAGCCGACCGAGACCGAGTCCCGTCAGACATTGGACGCCTTGGCGGCGGCGCTGATCGAGATCGCAATGATCGCCGAAGACGGAGAGGAGGCGGCCAGCCTGCACGATGCTCCCCGGCTCACGCCGGCAAGCCGCGTGGACGAGGCCAGGGCGGCCAGGCACCTTGTCACCACCTGGGACGCAAAGGGGTAGGTGGGCGCGTCCC
>JAJYPE010000147.1 GCA_021795585.1 Actinomycetes bacterium
TTGAAGAACCGGTTGACGCGGCCGTTTCGGTCTGCCTCCCAGCGGAGCTGGTTCTTGAAACGGTGCAGGAATTCGCGGTATAGCCGGTTTACCTCCTGCTCGGGAATGCGCATCTCGCTTTGGCTCGGGGCACTGGCAGAGTTGACCGCGTCCTTGGTGGCTGAGGCGTGGCCCGAGGCAAGATGCTGGGTCGACGCTCCGCCGGCGGGCGCGCCCGCACCTGCCACCATGCCGGCCACCGGTGAGACGATGCGCTGAGGCGCCGGGTGTGCCGCAGGGGCACCGCCGGATATCACCCGGGGCGCAGCCGGACGAACCGCTCCTGGCTGGTCTGCCCGGCCCGCACCGGCCTGGGTGATGGCCGGCCGGACAGAGGCTGCCTGTCCAGAACCGATCGGGGCGGACGCGACCGCCGACGCCGCAACCCTGGCCACGGCAAGTGCGCGAGGCGGCAGTTTGCCGCTCGGTGAGGCCGGTGCCACTGAGCCGGGGGCGCGGATACCCGGAGGCGACGTCGGGCCCGGGGCCGCGAACGCGGCCGGCGAGCGCTCCACGGTGCGGCGCACCGTCTCCGCCTGGGCCTCCATCCTCTTGCCTTCGACGCTCGCAGGGTCCGGCATGGGTCGGCCGCCTAGAGCTCGTTGCTGATAGACGTGGGTCAGCTCATGGGCAAAGACCCCGATAGCCTGCGGGCCGGACACCGAACCGAGTGATGGCGAAATATCGATGTGGCCCCCGGTAGTGGATCCCAGAGCATCCGCGTTTCGCAGCCTTGCGTCGGCCATTGCATCCTGACGCACCTCGACCGGACCCACACCCGGCAGTTCCACCGCCCCCGGCTCCGGCTCTGCGGCAAGAGGGCGTGCGCCGACCAGCGGCCGTGAAGGAAGCCCAAAGGGGTCTACGCTCACCCCGCGACCTGCCCTGGGCTCGGGAACGACCGTGGGATAGGCGCCCCTCGCCCGAGGCGCCACTCCCGAGACTCGCATCTCCCCCAACGCACTTTTGGACAACACGACAGAGCCCGCCTGTACGGGCGTTCCGGGCTGAGGGGAGTCGCGCGTAGCGCCATAAAACGGCAGCTCCGTGGATTGGCCCCGCTGCACCCCGTCCTGGTTCCCGGATCCGGGCGCGGGCTGGCGGGAACCGGAATGACGAGGAAATGCATTCAGGGATTGACCGTCATGACCGGCTCCTACTCCGGTCTCGGGGGTGGACAGGTTCGCCACCTCCTCTACCGGAGGCGTGGCGACCTGGCGCCCAGCGGTCAGGCGATCATCCCTGTCGCCGAGCAGGCCTCGCTCAGCGTCGGCCCCTTGGCGGCCCAGGGGTGCGGCCACGCCACGGGGTGCCGCGAGCCCGGACGGCGGAGAGCCACCCTCGCTCGTGGCGCCGGCGCCGGCGCCGGGTGACGCTACGGCGGGTTGGCCGGTATTGCCGGCCACAGGCAGGTTTGGTGCCCCGCCACGGGCGACGCCTGGCTGCTGAGGCGCTGCGGCAGGAGCGGGAGCCGTGGCCCCAGCTACCCGCTCCGCGGACTGGAATCCGGAGCCGAGTGACGCTGCGGCCGGTTGGCTGGTCCCGGTGGCCACAGGCAGGTTTGGTGCCGCGACATTCGATGCTTTGGCGCCATGAGCCATGCCCGGCGGCTGGGGCGCAGCGGCACTAGCGGGAGCCGCGGCCCCCGTTGCCCGCTCCACGGGCTGGAATCCGGAGCCAGGCCTGTTGCCGGCATCGGCCAGGTAGCGCGAAGCGACGCTTTGCGTCCAACTGGGGATGGAGACCGCACCACCTTCGTTCCGCCATTGAGAATCGCGCCAGGCGCCCGAGCGAGCCTCCACGGCGCGGGGGGGCGTCTGGGCAACGCTTGGCCGCGGTGTGGGATCGGTGATGGCGCCGGGGGCTCGGGACATCGATGGGCGGCGTGGCGGCGTGGCACGGTGCGAAGTGCTGGTACGCCTCGCGGACCGGGGCACCGCGCTCGCCGCAGCCGGCTGCACCGGCTGAGTGGGCTCACGCCTGGGTATGGCGAAATAGACCCTGCCGTTGTCTGGGCCGGACTCCGCGGCGGCAGCGTCGCCATCCGGCCGCTCAACCCTGCGCGGCACCAGCTCGACCTCGGGCATCGCCGCCGCTCCCTCGGGCAGCACCGAGGTCCCGCGGTAGGGCTGGGAGGTGAGCGAGACCAGTCCCGCCGGAGCCTGGTCGGAGACGAAGTGTGTCAGGGGTGAGAGCGAGAAAGTGGGGTCTCGATAGTCGGGGAGCCACTCAGCCGGAGCGGAGTCGAGCATAAGCTGCGGCGCGCGGGCGATGAGGGGCCGCGTCGGAGCAAGGGTCTCCCAGCCTGCCGGCCCAACCTGGGCCGGCGAGTCTCCGCGATGCGGCGGCTCTGCCGCGCTCGGTTGCAAGAAGGAAGCGGGCGGGCGGCTACCAACCGCATCCTCGGTCCCACGACGTCTAAAGAAGCGCATTCCCGCCAAACTCAATCACCCGACATCCGCCTATTGATGTTCGCGATGTTCTCGATGAAGACCCGCCGCTGGGCGTTCTCCAGATCGAGGATTTCGTCCAAGGACCAGTGGAAGTGGTACGCGATGTAGGAGATCTCCTCCCAGAGGCGCTCTGGAGAGGAGATCAGGATTCCCCCAGGCTCCCACCGGCCATATCGACCGTGAACTTTTCTTTGCACGAGGGACAGCTCACCAGGACCCGCGTGTGGCCCTCGGCGTTGACCCGACGATAAAAATCTTGTAGAAACGCCAGGTCGGAGGCGAAAAGCCTCTCGATTATCCCAGCGTGTATCTGGTCCCCCTCCAGCTCCCCGAGCCGAATTACCACCCTGGAGAGCAGGACCACCGTAAGGTAGGGCGGGTTCTCGCGCACCCTGTCGTCATGGAGCGGCAGGAGCTCGTCACGCGCCGTAGCCAGGCGCATCACCCCCTCGCGATGGACTTTCCCGTCAGGAGCCAGGTACCCGCGGGGCAGCACGAAGCTGAATTCGGTCTGCAGCTTCACCGGCTCCGGTGGCGGAAGCGGAGGGGGATCCTCCGCAACCGCCTCCATCTCTTCAGGAGCATCCGTGCGAGGGGGGATGTTGCGCATCATCAGGCGAGTTCGAGCCCTTCGTGTGTGATGGTGAGGGTCTCGGTCAGAACCGTGGTGTCGCCCGCCTTCAGCGAACCGAGTTCCAGGGTCTTAGGCCACCCGTTGGTGAAGGTGTAGGTCTGAACCACGTTGCCCTTGTAGTCGTAGACCTTTACCGAGCCCCCCTTGCGCGCGGTGACGATGTCACCGTCGAAGACGTGCTTGATCCAGTCGGTCCAGGACTTGTTCAGGCTCAGACCGCGGGTGAGGGTGATCTCCCCCGCCTTCTTTCGCCCGGGCAGCTTCTTTATCACCATCTGCCCGGCGGGCGTGTTGGCCTTCATCTCGATGTCGTCGACTTCGAGCTTGAGGCCGGACACCTCCTGGATGTCCTTCATCTCGATGCCATCGATCTCGAGGCCGAAGGACCACGCAACCCCGGTGTCGTACTCAGCAAATGCCATTCGTTCTAAATCCTCCTATCCGGATCCGACGCGTTACTCGGCAACCAGCGAAGTGCCGCCGGAGAACTGAGAGAGGCGAAAAACGACGAACTCGGCCGGCTTGACCGGGGCGACCCCGATCTCGCAGACCACCTGGCCGGCGTCGATCGACTCAGCCGGGTTGGACTCGTCATCGCATTTGACATAGAAGGCCTGCTCGGCGGTAGTGCCGAAGAGCGCCCCCTTGCGCCACTCGTTGACCAGGAATGCGGCCACGGTGCGGCGGATGCGCGACCAGAGGGCCGGGTCGTTCGGCTCGAAGACGACCCAGTCGGTCCCGTTGAGGATCGACTTCTCCAGGTAGTTGAAGAGCCTGCGCACGTTGATATAGCGCCACGAGGTGTCGGAGGAGAGCGTGCGGGCACCCCACACCTTGATCCCCTTGCCCGGGAAGGCGCGGATCACGTTGACGCCGATCGGGTTCAACAAGTCGTGCTCGACCTTGGAGATGTTCATCTCGATGTCTACCGCACCGCGCACCACCTCGTTGGCCGGCGCCTTGTGGACGCCGCGGGTGTCGTCGTTGCGGCTCCAGATACCTGCCAGCAGGCCGCTCGGCGGAACCATGATGTTCTTGCCCGAGGGCGGGTCCAACACCTTGACCCAGGGCCAGTAAAGAGCCCCGTATTTGCTGTCGTAACCGGTGGTATTGACCCGCCAGTCCTTGACCTGCTGAACATTCATGGCCGGCGGCGTGTCGAGGATTGCCATCCGGTCACCCATCAGCTCGCAATGGGTAAGCATGGCCAGCTGCACGGTCTTCACGCCCTCGAGATCGATCATCCCCGCCTGATAGGCGGCCATCAGATCGGGTGCGCTGACCATGGTCACCTCGTCGATGGCCTCCAGGCCACCGAAACCAGTACGCTCGGCCGGATCGCCGACGTAGTCCGCCGACGAGACCGAGGCCGGCTGGGGGGCCCCGCCGCCGGAAAGCGCAACCGCGCCCCGGGCCACGGACTCGACACCGGAGGCCGCCTCCAGAAGCTTGATCAGCTTGGACTGGGCGTTGACCACCGTGCCTACGTTGGTCTTGCCGCGCTTCAGCGACACGTTCTCGAAGGTCTCCTCGACCTTGCCGTCCTTCTTGACGACCAGGTTGAAGAGGTCCGGAGCGGCGGCATCGCTGGCGTCGGTCACCTCGACGGTGATGTTGTTGCCGGCGTCGCCCTCCGCCTGGGCGGCAACGGTGAGAGCGCCCAACTTCTGCTCGCCGCCGGAGAGCAGCTCGGCCTTGGCCGGGGCCTCAGTTCCGTTCTCGCCGATCCTGACGATATAGCAAACTCCTCCGCCGTTGGCGAAATAGCCGTAGACGGAATGGGCCAGATACGAGCCGTCCATGAAGTCGCCAAAGGTGGCGACGAACTGGCTCCAGTTGGCAACCAGCGTGGGCTTGTTGAGCGGACCCCGCTGTGCGAAGCCGACAAATGCGGCGACGGCGGTTCCAACCCCTTCAATAGGCCGGGAGCCGGAGGGGACCTCCTCTACATACACACCCGGAGAAAGATAACTTGGCAAGCGGTACCCCCAAAAAAATGACGAAGGAGCAATAGGAGCCTCGCCTTTACATAGGGCGCCGCAGTGTTTGCCCTATGCAATTTGGCAAGAAGCCAAGCTAAAGATACACCGAACGTGAAAAGTTATCTGTAAGACGGGACGGTTTTTTGGCAGACAAGACACCACCGATCACGCACGGTGATCTCAGTTCACCGTATGCGGCCGTAGACGGGTCAAATTTGCCCGTTCAGCCCATGCGTTCGAGCCCCCGTCGCCCAGCGGAAGGCGTGCCATCCTCGTCCGGCGCGGCTTCCCGTGCGCGAACCGTCTCGGGCTCCACGCCGATCTGAGGAGCGGAGATGGAGAAGGCCGGCTGGTCGGTGAC
>JAJYPE010000148.1 GCA_021795585.1 Actinomycetes bacterium
AGAGGAGGCGGGCGGCGTGGACGCGGCGGTATGCGCGGCAATGGCTGAGCAGAGTTGGGGCCATAGTGGTTCGGGCCGGTCGTGACCCATGTCTTGGACCAACAGGAGGGCGGCTCCTGGTACCAGCTGCGCCGTTCGCTCGCCGCCGCTCGGCGTGATAAGGGTGTCGTCAAGGCCATGGATCACCAGGGTGGGAACCCTCAGCTGACGCAGGCCGTCTGCACGTGAGCCGTCGGCGATCATCGCGGCCAGCTGGCGATTCGTTCCTTCCGGACATAAGCCTCGGTCGTAGCTTTCCGCGGCCACCCTCCGAGTGGCTTCCAAGTCCGGGTACTTTCGGGATCTCCAAACCACCGTTTTTTCCACCGCCGCGATGTACTCGTCCCTGCCTTGAGCCGCAGGTTCGAACAGGATCTGGAGAGCCTCAGGTCGCGACTGCCCGAAGTCGGGTTCCCCGGTGCTGGACATCATCGATGTGAGCGAGAGCAGGCGCTCCGGGTGTTCGATCGCCATCGTCTGCGCAATTGCGCCTCCCAACGACGCTCCCAGGACGTGGGCCTGGCGGATGCCAAGTGCGTCGAGTATCCCTAGCGCGTCATCGGACATGTCGCTGATGGTATATGCGGCGAGCTTCCGCGCCTGGACAAAGTCACCCTTCGTCGCGGCGTCGATGACCAGGGAACGCGTGTCCGGACTGCGGTCGAATTTCGAGGAGAGGCCGCAGTCCCTGTTGTCGAAAGCGATGACGAATCGGCCTTCGGCCGCCAGGCGTTCGCAGAACCGTCTCGGCCAAGCCACCAGTTGAGCACCGAGCCCGCCCACGAGCAGCAACGATGGGTCGGCGGCGGAGCCGAAAGTTTCATACTCGAGCATGACGCCGCCGGAGGTCGTAATTGTGCCCATGGCCTAACAGAGCCTAGAGTGCCGCCTCTGCCCGACCATTGGCTGTTCAGGGGCATGCTCCTCCATTGGCTCGAGGGCAGGGGTTGCTGCAACTTCTCGACCGCCTGAGGCGATGCGCCGATCAGGCGATCCGGCGCCCTAAAGGCATAACCGGGGTAATAGCAGGCAAAGGTCCTTGCCCCGCCCGTCTTCGTTGCTACCATCTAAGGCATGGATTTCGGCGCCAGGGCAATTCGAGAAGCACAATTCCGCGAGAAAATGCGCGGCTACAACCCCGAGGACGTGGATACCTTCTTGGAGCAGGTGGCCAGAGGGGTGGAAGTCCTCGAGGAACGTAACCGCAAGATGGGTGACCGGGTCACCAAGCTCGAGCAAGATCTTGCCGAGGCGATGGAGGCTCGGCAAGAGAGTGATCCCATGGCTGCCCCGGCCCCTGCGCCGGCGGCCGCTACGGCTGAGGCGAGCCAGGAGCTGCTGGATATCTTCGTGATGGCCAAACGCACGGCCGACGATGTGGTGGCCAAGGCCAAGTCCGAGGCCGACGGGGTACTGGCGGACGCGAAGCGCAACGCCGCCGACCTGGAGCGGACCGCGCGCGCTGAGGTCGCGGCAATGCGCGAGGCCGAGACCGAGCGCCTGGCCGGAGAGGTGCGCGAATTCGAGGCCAAGCGGGACGCGCTGCTCGAGGAGTTGCACCGCCTGGCCGACCTGGCCTCCGGGGCGCGTGCCAAAGTGCGTAGCGCCCTCTCAGAGGCGATGGCTTCGATGGAAGTATCTTTCAGCGGGCTGTACCAGGAGGAGTCAGGCCAGGACAACACTAAAGACGTGGGGACCGACTTGTCCGGTGAGGACCTGTTCGAGGAACTCGGCGAGGAGTAGGCAGGCCGTCCTCAGGCAGTGCGGCCCACCTCCACCTTCCAGCGCTGAGCGGCCGGGACCGCCTCGCTTTCAACAATCTCCAGGCTGTCAGCCAGTGTCTGGGTCTTGATGTAGTCAGACCATTCGGAGAGAATCGCCACGGCGGCATCCCCCGTGGCAACTTCTGCGCGGAGCTTGATGCGTTCGGTTATGACAAGATCCAGTGCCTTGCGCTCGGTCTGCACCATGCGCACGAAATCGCGCGCCATGCCTTCGGCCTCGAGCTCCGCAGTGGGGGCTATGTCCAGCACGACGACGCCGGTCCTACCGAAGAGAGGGCGAGAGGACTCGGGCGCCACCACGCCGACGGTCACCTTGTACTCACCTTCCTCCAGAGGCGTGCCGTCCACGATGATCCTGCCTTCGGCATCGCGCTCCCAGCGGCCGGCCTTGGCGGCCTGGATCACCCGCTGGGTGTCGCCACCCAGGCGCGGGCCAAGGGCCCGTGGCACCAGTGCCAAATTCTCCGCCGCCAGGCTGGCGGTCTCCTCGAGCAGCGTCACCTGCTTTACGTTGGTCTCGGAGGCGATCAACTCCACATAGGGCGCGAGTCGGCCCGCACCGGGGGTGGCGATGGTCAACGATGCAAGTGGCAGCCGTGCCCTCAGCCCCTGGGCCTTGCGGATCGAGTGCGCTTGCGAGCATGCCTCGCGGACCAGGTCCATCTCTTCCACCAGGGCCGCGTCAGCTGGAAGGTCATCGGCCCGGGGCCAGTCGGCGAGATGCACACTGCGTTCCCCGGTCATCGACTGATATATGTGCTCGGCGACCATCGGGAGCAGCGGGGCCACCACCTTGGTCAGGTGGTGCAAGGCGGTATGCAGCGTGTTGTAGGCGGCCACTTTGTCCTGGTCGTCGCCGCTGCTCTTGGGAGTCTCCCTCCAGAAGCGGTCCCGTGACCGGCGGATGTACCAATTGGTCAATGCCTCCAGGTACTCCTCCACGGCCCCTGTGGCGCCGGAGAGGTCGTAGGCGTCCAGCGACTCGGTGGCACGCGCCACCATCTCGTGGGTCTTGGCGAGGATGTAGCGGTCCAGCAGGTTGGTGGAGCTGGTATCGACCTCCCCCTTGATGCCGTCGGCGTTCCCGTAGAGGGAGAGGAAGTAGTAGGCGTTCCAGATCGGGTTTATGGCGCGCTTGTGGGCGTCCACGATCGCGGCGCGGTCGACCATGGCATCCTGGCCGCGCAGGACGGCCGAAGAGAGCAGGAACCAGCGCATGGCGTCTGCGCCTATCTCCTCGAAAACCTCCCAGGGGTCCGGGTAGTTTTGAAGGCGCTTGGAGAGCTTGCGGCCATCGTTGCCCAGAAGGATGCCGTGGGCGATGCAGTTCTTGAAGGGCGGGCGGTCGAAGAGAGCAACCGCCAGCACGTGCAGGGTGTAGAACCAGCCGCGCGTCTGACCGATGTACTCCACGATGAAGTCCGCCGGGAAGTGGGACTCGAAGCTATCGCGGTTCTCGAAGGGATAGTGGAGCTGGGCATAGGGCATCGAGCCGGACTCGAACCAGCAGTCGAGAACGTCCGGGACGCGGCGCATCATGGAGCGGCCGGTGGGGTCGTCGGGGTTGGGGCGGATGAATTCGTCGATCTCGGGCCGGTGGAGATCCACAGGCCGGCGCCCGAAGGCCGCCTCGATCTCGTCGAACGAGCCGTAGACCTCTATCCGCGGGTAGTCGGGGTTGTCGCTCCTCCACACCGGGATGGGCGAGCCCCAGAAGCGGTTGCGGGTCAGAGACCAGTCGCGTGCGCCCTCGAGCCACTTGCCGAACGAACCGTCCTTGACATGGCCGGGGATCCAGTTGATCTCCTGGTTTCGCTTCAGAAGCTGGTCCTTGACCGCCGTGACGGAGACGAACCACGAGCTTTCGGCCTTGTAGATCAGGGCGGTGTCGGTGCGCCAGCAGTGCGGGTAAGAGTGCTCGTAGTCGGCATGCTCGACGAGCGACCCGTTGGCGCGCAAGGCGCCGATGATGGCCGGATTGGCCTCAAAGACCTGCAGTCCCAGATAGTCGGAGACGGGTTCGACGAAGCGGGCACGGCTGTCGACGGGGCAGACCACGGATATCCCCTCTGACTCGCAGAGCTTCTGGTCGTCCTCGCCAAAGCCCGGAGCCATCTGCACGGCCCCGGTGCCGTCTTCAGTGCTGACGAAGTCGCCCATCAGAACCCTGAAGGCGTTGGGCGCGCCTGCGAAGTAGGAGAACAGTGGGTGGAAGTGCCGGTTGGCCAGCGCCGCGCCCGGCACTGTCCCGAGCAGCTCCGCGCCCTCCAGGCGATGCGCGTAGCGCTCGCGCGCAGCCTCGGCGATCACCACCTTGGCTTCGCGGCCAGGCACCCTCAGGACCGCGTATTCGATCTCGGGCCCCAGCGCCAAGGCCAGATTCGAGGGCAGGGTCCATGGAGTGGTGGTCCAGGCCCAGATCTCCACGGCACCACTGAGTAACCCTTCACCGTCCTCCGCCACCAAGGGGAAGGCGACGGTGACCGCCGGGTCGACGCGCATGCGGTAGGAGTCGTCCTGGCGGGTCTCGAAATTTGATAGCGGGGTCTCGCATTCCCAGCAGTACGGGAGAACCCTCTCGCCTTCGTAGATCAGCCCCTTGCGGTGCAGCTGCGCGAAGGCCCACATCACCGATTCCATGAAGTCGGCGTCCATGGTCTTGTAGTCGTTGGTGAAATCCACCCAGCGTGCTTGGCGCGTCACGTAGCGATGCCAATCGTGGGTGGTGCGCTGCACGAGGCCGCGGCAGTAGTCGTTGAATTTGTCGATGCCGAAGCCGATCACGTCCACGCGCCCGGTGAGCTCGAGTTCCTTCTCGGCGGCCATCTCCGCCGGCAGCCCGTGGCAGTCCCAGCCAAAGCGCCTCTGCACCTTGCGGCCGCGCATGGTCTGATAACGGGGGACGGCGTCCTTGACAAAGCCTGTCAGCAGGTGCCCGTAGTGAGGAAGGCCATTGGCGAACGGGGGGCCGTCGTAAAAGACGTACTCGTTTTCCCCGCCGGCGCGATTCTCGATGGATGCGGCAAAGGTGCCGTCCTTTTCCCAAAAGGCCAGAATCGACTGCTCGAGCTTGGGCAGGTTGAGCCCGGGGCTGGCCGACGGATAGGGCGTCGCATTCTTGCTGGTTGCCGCTGAACTTGAATCCATGCATCCAAAATAGGCGCGCATCGGCCGCGGGAAATCCCTATGGTGGCACGGCCGCCCTAATGCGCGTTTAGTGTGTAGCGGCAACAAAGAGCCTCGAGGGTGGCCGTGTATCAGGAAATCCCTCGGGCGTAATTAGAATGCGGGAATTCTTTTGCGCCGTGCTTGTTTCAAATAGGCCGGTGCAAGGGGGCGAACCCCGGGCACATGGCTCGTGGAAGTCGTTTGAGGACCGTGTGGAGGAGGCTCCACAGGGGGTGATGGATATGGAAGAGCTGGCAAAGACGTCGACCAAGAGGAGCAGGAACAGCGCAGGCTCCCGGGCAGCGAATGCCGGCGCAGGCTCCGATGGTGTGCGCACCAAAGAGGAGATAGAGTCCCTCAGCGACGATGAGTACGAGGCTCTCACCGAGGAGGAGTTCCTGGCGACGCAGCGAGTCCT
>JAJYPE010000149.1 GCA_021795585.1 Actinomycetes bacterium
TCTTGTTGCGCTAATCGCCGCGGCATGCGGCTCAAGCAGCTCTGCGTCTACTACAACGCAGGGCGGCTCAGCGGGCACCGCTACCAACAAGGCGCCGATCGTCGTCGGATTGGCGGCGCCGCTTACCGGCGGTAATCCAAGCGAGGGCACTTCGGAACAGACCATAGCGAAGGATGCAGTAGCCGCGATCAACAAGGCGGGTGGAATCAATGGACGCCCATTGAGCTTGCTCGTCAGGGATACCGGCGGCGTTTCACCGACCGGTGCGGTCTCGGCTTTCGAGTCCCTTTCTTCGAGTGGGGCCGCGGTTGTCATAGGGGAGTGGACTTCCACCAACTTCCAGGCGGCATGTACCGTGGCCATGGCGGAGCGCGTGGTGCTTATTGCGCACGCTTCCGCGACCGATGGGCTAACCAACGGTATGACCTACTGCTTCCGCGACGAATATCAGGTTGCTCAGTCGACCGGCGCGATGTTCGGGGTCGCAAAAGCAAATGGGTGGACGAAGATCGCCATCGCGGCCGACAGCACCAGCTTCGGAGCGGCAGAGGCTGATTCGTGGGCATCGTTGGCGGGCAGCTACGGCGCCTCCATTGTTGCCAACGTCAACTGGTCTTCACCTGCTACTGACTTGACCGCCCAGGTCGCCAAGATCGCCAGCAGCGGAGCGCAGGCCGTTTTTGTGGGCAGCGGCTCCGGCCCCGATGTCACTCTGCTTGCCAAGACAATGGCGCAGATGAACGTCAAACTGCCGATCTTTGGCCCCGGCGGCATCAACGCGCCTGGCGTTGCCGCGGCGGCCGCGTCGGCCTACAACACGCTTCCGGAAGTGCTGAACATCACGAGCTACGACTCGTCGGTACCCAAAGAGAAGGCCTTCATGAGCAAGATCTCCGCCGAAACCGGGATCACCCAGGGCGGGGGCAACCCGACCCGACTTTGGGACGCGTTCCAGATCGCGGCCGCGGGCCTTAGGGCATCCAAGGGTCAGGGTGGCATGGCGCTGGTAAATGCCTTGCAGGGCCTCGGGAAATTCCCGACGCTCGCCGGCGGCCCTGGGAGCTACGTTGAATACACGCCCACTCAGCACTCTGGACTCTTCGGCCCCCAGATGCTCAGCGTCTACAAGTGGAATAAGAGTTCGAGCAGCTTCGCCTACGACGCGAGTCTTTCGAAGCTGGCCGATTCGTCGCCGGGCGTGAACAACTAGTCACCGCGGATAAGCGGGGGAGCGTCTAAATGTCTGAGTTCGTTGGAGCAGTCATTTCCTCGGTGTTCTTCGGAACGGCCCTTGGCATGATGGCTCTTGGGTTCACTCTCAGTTACACGGTATCGAAGGTCTTCAACTTTGCGGTGGGCCAGTTCGCGATATTGGGTGCGCTGCTCGCGATAAAGCTGAACTTTGGAGGTTCGGCGATTGTCAGCGACCTGGTCGCCATCCTGATCTCGGCGGCGCTTGGTGCGATTGTCTACCTTTTAGCCCTTAGATGGCCGGAGAAACATGGTGCCGACCCGCTTACCCTCGTCATAATCACTTTCGGCGTAGGCCTGATAGTCGAGCAGCTGGTGACGCGCGAGTGGGGCAGCTATAGCTTTACGGCCCCTTCGATTGTCAATGGCGGCTTCAACCTGGTTGGCAACGAGGTGCCATGGCAAGGGGTTATCTTCTTGGTCGTTGCCGCCGCGACCGTGCTCGGTCTTGCGCTTTTGCAGCGCAAGACCATAGCGGGCAAACAGATTCTTGCACTTGGGGCAAACCGTGAGGCGGCCCGTTTCTACGGGATCAACGACACGGCAATGGTGAGTATCGCATGGGCCTTGTCGTTCATGGTCTTGGCCATCGCAGGCACGCTGTTCATGCCCTTGACCGGTGTTTCGATCAGCACCGACATCACCTACGGGATCGAAGCGTTCGCGGCAGCGGTGGTCGGTGGCCTCGGAAATCCTGGCGGGGCAATGGCAGGAGGGTTGATCGTCGGATTTGTCAGCACCCTTGCCGGCACCTATCTGAATCCGAACATCATGGATCTACTGGCGTTCGCCATGCTCTTCCTGTTCCTGGTCTTCAAGCCGAGCGGGTTGACCGGAAGTGCGGTCGAGATTTTGGGGCCGAGGGCATGACAAAACTGAAATTCAAAGGGGCCGACCGGCTTGTTGGCTCGCGCCACCAAGGTTCGGGCGGAATGTCGAACGCATCGACGTCGCACATCGGGCTTGTTTGGGGGGACGCCTTCATGGTCGCCGTGCTCGCGGCGGTTATGGTCGCGACCCTCAGCAGGCATTCGGACTTCGCGACGACAACGGTCATCAATTTCGGCCTGTTCACGCTGCTAGCCGCCAGTTTGCAGCTGATGCTGGGGTTCACCAATCAGGCCTCCCTGACTCAGGCGGGAGTGTACGGCGTCGGGGCGTATGTCTCGATCTATGTCGAAACGAAGCTGCACGTGCCGATCGGGGTGGCACTGGTGGCCGCCGTGCTGGCGGGTGCGCTCATGGGCTTGCTCTTCTCGCTTCCGCTAAGACGGCTGCGAGAGCATTTCTTGGCAATGGCAACGCTCGCAGCGCAGGTGATCTTGTCGACGGCTTTTACGCATCTGAACGGGTTGACGGGCGGCATCAACGGAGAGGTGGCGCCCGCCGCACACCTTAACTCCGTGCCTATGCTGGCCATCCTGCTGGCCGTTAGCTGTTTGGTGCTGGTGGGGTTGAGCCATTTGCGCGTCAGCCGCTTTGGCAGGCAGCTTCTCGCTCTAAAGGTGGACGAGACCATGGCCTCCTCGGTCGGAATCGACGTTGGCCGCCTCCGGATCGCCGTGGTGGTCGTGGCTTTTGCAATCGCTGCGGGAGCAGGCTTCATGCTTACGGAGACCTCGGCGTTCATTGCACCTGAGAACTTTACGCTCACGACCTCGCTGGCGGTTTTGGTCGCGGTTGTCCTCGGCGGGAGATCGCTTCGGTGGGGGACGCTGGTCGGCGCCGGCGTTTACAGCGCGTTGGTGGCCGAAACCACATCGTTCCCGGGCTTGTCGACGATCATAATCGGTGTGGCGCTGGTCGTGATTCTGGGATACGCGCCTGGTGGCCTTACCGGCCTCCAGCCCGCGAAGTGGGCGAAGTCCATTCGGGTGCGCCTCGGCACCAGTGCTGGCGTGGCTCCGTCGAACGAGCCTGAGGTCCAGCTTTTCGAGGCGTCGGACCGGCGCGCTCCCGAGCCTGGGGTGGTGGCCAAGTGAATGGGATGCGGGAAATAACCGGGTCACATGTTCTGAAGATCAGCGGGCTTTGCAAGAGCTTCGGCGGGCTGAACGTGCTGTCGGACTTCGAACTCGAGATCCCACATTCAGAAGACATGGCGGTGGCAATGCTCGGCCAGAACGGGGCCGGCAAGACCACCCTTGTCAACCTGATCACGCGGATCTTGTCCGTGGATGCAGGTGCGATCGAAGTCTACGGGAACGACGTCCTGTCGCTACCGGCTCGTGCGCTGGCGCCGATGGGGATCGGTCGAACCTTCCAGAGCCCGAGGCTTCTCCTGGACGATACCGTGCTCGACAACGTGTTGCTCGGCGCGGTGGCTGCAGGGACCTGGCGGGGCCAGGTCAGGCGTGCGCTGCTTGCGGATGCAGGAGAGGTTCTCGAATCGGTGGGCTTGGCCGCCCAAGCCGGGAGAACCATTCGATCGCTGCCATTCGGATCGCGAAAACTGGTCGAGGTGGCCAGGGTTCTGATCGGCCGACCCCGGATTCTGCTCCTGGACGAACCAGCGGCGGGCCTAAGCCAGGTCGAAGAGGAGCACCTGGCCGATGTCCTCCTGCAGCTTCGCCGCTCGGGCATGACTCTTTTGCTCATCGAGCACCGGATGATGCTTGTCAAGGCCGTCGCACAGCGGGTGGTAATGATGGCCAGCGGCAAGATCGTTTTTGACGGCACTGTCTCTGAAGCCCTGGCGAGTTCCGTGGTCAAAGAGGGCTACCTGGGTAGCCAGGTTGCCGGCTAGGAGCCGGGGGTAGGGTTCGGTGGTCGTGGAAGTTGCTCTATCCGGTCGGAAGGTGAGAATGCAAGCAGGTGGCGATGCGGCGCTCGAGGCGCAGGACCTGGTCTTCAAGTACGACGCGCTGGTTGCGCTGCGAGGCGTCTCGATCAGGGTCGGGGCCGGAGAGGCCGTCGGCATAGTAGGTGTCAACGGGGCGGGGAAGACCACGCTGGTCAAGGTCCTTGCCGGCTTCTTGCGCGCCTCATCAGGGCGCCACACGTTTCTCGGGCGGGAGATGTCGGGCGTGAGCGCTCGCCGCCACATGCGAGACGGCCTGGTTCTTGTGCCGGAGGGCCGGCAGATCGCGACGCGCCTCACGGTGGAAGACAACCTGACTATCGGTGCCTCCTGCTATGGCTGGCGCAGGCCCGAGGCCGCTGCAATAGCATTCGCTTATGAGGTGTTCCCTGAGTTGTGGGATCACCGAGCGCGGAACGCAGGTGCGCTGAGCGGTGGTCAGCAGCAGATGGTGGCCATAGCGAGAGCATTGGTCGCTCGCCCCAGGATGCTGCTCCTGGACGAGCCTTCACAAGGGCTTGCCCCGTTCCTCCAAGAGAGGCTTGCGGGCTCGTTCCATTCCCTGCAGGAGGCGGGCATAACCCTGCTCGTGGTCGAGCAGAATCTCTCCTTTGCGCGTCAGTGCACCGACCGGGTCTACTCGATTGTCAATGGGCTCGTTGGTTTTGATGGTGGATGGGAGCAGTTCGTAGCAGAAGGTGGCCTGATCGGATCTCATTAATACGGACCACCGGGGCGCGCGCACTGGACTGGTGCGGGCACCGTACGACGAGGGTCGGACCGAGTGGTGCCGCTGCATCGATTTATTTTGCCTAAGGCCATTCGTCCGAGGGCGCCGCGCGCGGGCTATGGTGCATTGGATGCAAGATCTGCCGAAGACGTATTGGCGACGATTGAGGCGCCCACGGCCGGCGAGCCGGCAAATGTCCCGCTTGCAGGCCGAACGTGCATTCTGGACTGAGCACTTTGAGGATGCGTGGGAATCGATCCCCGCTCTGGCGTGCCTAGGGTGGGGGTCATGAGCCGCCGATTGATCGCGGTCGACACTTTCAGGGCGCTTCTCGGACCGCCTTCGGCGACCGCCGAGGAAGTCCTTGAGGGGAGCCCGTCAGCCTCCGCCATCGCGTTGGCCGCGATTGGCGACGTGGAGGTTGGCCTGTGGGAGATGACCCCTGGCGCCATGCGCGATGTCGAAGCGGAGGAGATCTTCCTCGTCGTCGACGGCCGGGGGAAGGTGGAGTTTGATGACGGCGAGGTGCTTGACCTCGAGGCGGGCGCAGTCGTGCGTCTCCGTGCCGGTGATCGAACGACCTGGACCGTGTACGAGCCCCTTAGGAAGCTGTATATTTCGCGTTCC
>JAJYPE010000150.1 GCA_021795585.1 Actinomycetes bacterium
CCTCGCCGGTCCGAAGGGCATATCTCCTTGGAAACCAGGCCACGGGAGGCCATCGATTCCACCCTTCGGGTGAGTCCCGACCGTGAAACCATAGCGAGCTCGGCAAGGGTCGACATGCGCAACTCGTCGCCCTCGGCCTCGGACAGGTGCACCAGCACCTCGTATTCGGCGAGAGTCATGGAGTGTGCGGCCCAGAGTTCAGCGTCCAACCGGTTCAAAAGCAAGCCATTAGTGCGAAGCATCCTGCGCCAGGCAAGCTGCTCCACGGGGTCCAGCCATTCATGGACACCCCTGACGTCGTCAACGCTCATCTCGACCTCAACACCTGCTCGTCGCCTGTGCGAGTATATCCGAGCTGGTAACGCCTCCCCAAGGAACGCATCAGCGCCCGCAAGCGAACGGGATGCCTACTTCTTGGATGACTGATAGTAGGGATTGCTGCCCGACAGGTGATCGGTTACGTCGATTACCTCGGTCACCTCCGGCGCGCCTTCGCGAATTGCGACCTCGATGCCCTGCGACAAGGTCACCGAAGCAAGGCCACATCCCTGACAGCCGCCCGAAAGACGTACGAATACCTTGGTTCCGCTGATGCCCACAAGGTCGGCACGACCGCCGTGGCTCGCTATCGCCGGATTCACTTCGTCGGCCAGAATCGCAATGATGCGCTCCGCGAGCTCTCCTTCGAGCGTCGCGTCCTCCAGCCCTTCAGGCGCTCCGGGTGCCGCAGGAGCCACGAGCGGAGCGTTGGGGTTGATGATCACAAGGCCGCCATCGTCGGCGCTCACTTCCATCCGGCTTCCCCGCAGAGTGTCGACACTCGCCTGAGGTACGACCACTTGGAGGTGCGGCGCTATTTTCTGGACGACGTCCATTAAACCCGCGTCGGCGGCGGCTTGGAAGTAAACGTCGTAGTTGTAGCTGGTGCCCTCCTGCCCCGCCACCTCGACCCAGAGAGCGAGACTCTCGGGATCGGACTCCTCCGCAAGTACCGACTTGACCAGTTCCTGAGCCTCTTCCGAAAGCTCCAAGACGATCTCAGCCATGCAAATCAACCTTTCGCCGCGGCCACACCTCGAAGTCCGGCGCGCATCTCTTATTACAATGATAGGTGCATTGGACAAATTGCTTTTGGTACTGCCTTCCAATACCTATCGCGCTCAGCGTTTTCTGGAAGCGGCGCGCAAGCTCGGCATTCAAGTCGCTATCGCGACGGACTCCGAGCTGAGTGCTCCCGACCACCTCGGGATGGTTTTTGACCGCCTGGACTTTTGTGAACCCGCCGTCGCCGCAGAGGAGGTCGCGGCTCTTGCCCGCAGCTACGGCATTACCCATGCCCTAGCCGTGGACGAAGGGGGCGTGGAAATCGCGGCTCTTGCGAACGCCCGCCTCAGCGGAAGCGGCCAGGGACTTGAAGGTGTGCTGGCCACTAGGGACAAGGCCGAGCTGCGTAAAGCCCTTTCCTCGGCGGGAATACTTCAGCCCAGGTCGATCCGCGTGCCTTTGGGCGCCCATGGCCGGCCCGAACTCGCCGGCATGGAATATCCTCTGGTGGTAAAGCCGACCAAGGGATCGGGATCGATCGGCGTCACCCTCGCTCAGGACGCCGGCGAACTTGACATCGCCATCGACGTGGCCATGACCGTCAGCGCGGAGATGAAACTGCCGGGAACCGCCGTGCTCATCGAGGAGTACGTGGAGGGAGACGAGTTCGCTGTCGAGGGAATGATAATCCGCGGTGCCCTGAGCGTCCTGGCGATCTTCGAAAAGCCCGATCCGCTGACGGGTCCGGTCTTCGCCGAGACAATCTACGTCACACCGCCCAGGATCGGGAACGATGCTCAACACGCGATACACGAGACCGTCGCGGAGGTGGCGCGCGCTCTGGCGCTTCCCGACGGACCGGTGCATGCAGAGGTCAGATTGACGCCCCAGGGGCGCTGCGTGCCCATCGACGTTGCAGCCCGCTCGATCGGCGGCCACTGCTCCGACGCCCTAGCCTTTGCCTTCTCGACAACTCTTGAAGATCTGATCCTCGCCAATGCGACCGGCAGAACGCTGTCCGGCACAAGCAGGGAGAGACAGGCCTCCGGCGTCTACATGATCCCCGTGGAGGCGCAGGGCATCCTGGTGGGGATAGGAGGCGTCGACGCGGCTTCGCGCGTGCGCTTCGTCAAGGGCGTCGAGCTAACAGTTCCGGTGGGCACCCGCCTGAGGCCTTTACCATACGACAACCGCTACCTCGGCTTCATATTCGCCAAAGCCCCAGGCTCAGCCGCCGTGGTCGCAGCGCTGAGGTCGGCACGAGAACTCCTGCATTTCGAGTTCGACACCGGCGTCGCAACGGACGCTTAGGGTTTTTCCCATGAAGGTTTTGGTTGCATCACTATACGAATTGGGACATCAGCCGCTTTCGAGTCTTGCTCTTGCCGGCGCCCTGGCCTCGGCCGGTCATGAAACTGAAGTCTTCGATTACGATCGGGCCGGCTCAGGTGACGTGCTCTCCTCTTTGCAAGGCCACGATGCTCTGGTCATTTCGGTGCCCATGCACACGGCCAGCGCGATTGCCCTCGGTCTGATCCAGAGCGCCTACGCTCAGCACCCGGAGCTTCCTGTCGCCCTTTTCGGCCTTTACGCGGTGAACTTGGCTGAGGCTGATCTGCCCCCCACCGTCGGGCTGCTCGCCAGTGGCGAGACGATCTCGGACATTCTGGATTGGATAGACGGGTTGTGTAGGACCGGCGCCGAAAGCGCGGGCGGACCGCGATCGGTGACGCGTAATCGCGAGATGCGTGCCCTCGAGCCACCGGCGCTCGACCGCTCCTTACTCCCCCCGCTTTCCGCCTACGCCAAGCTTTCCGTAGGCGGAGTCGAGAGGTTGACGGGCTACACCGAGGCAACCCGCGGGTGTATGCATAGCTGCTCCCACTGCCCGGTTCCGACGGTATATCAAGGCCGCATTCGCATAAACAAACCGGAATGGGTCTTGGCCGACATCGACCAGCTGGTATCAATGGGGGCCGCCCACATCACTTTCGGGGATCCCGACTTCTTCAATGCGCCCCCGCACTCAATGCGCATCCTCAAGGCAATGCATGCCACCTACCCTGACCTCACCTTCGACGCGACCATCAAGGTGGAGCACCTCCTGGAACACAGCCATCTTCTGCCGGAGCTGGCCGAGCTTGGTTGCGCATTCATCGTCTCCGCCTTCGAACACACCTCCGACGAGGTGCTGGAGCGTTTGCGCAAGGGGCACACCCGCAGCCAGATGGCCGAAGCGGTGCGTGTCTGCCGAGCGGTCGGAATCGAGTTGCGCCCCTCGCTCTTGCCGTTCACGCCCTGGACCACGCCGGCCGACCTGGTCGGTCTATTCGAGTTCGTCCAAGACCAGGAGCTGATCAGCAACGTAGACCCCATCCAGTTCACCATTCGACTGCTCGTTCCGGCGGGATCGCTATTGCTCGAGGACCCACAGACTCGGGCCCTGTTTGCCCGCTCACACGAAGATGCATTGTCCTACTCCTGGAAATCACCGTGGCAGGAACTCGACGGCTTGCAGCGCGCCCTGGCGGATCACTTGCCAGGCTGGCTGGAGTCCTTGGAGACGTGGGAGATATTTGATCAGATGTACCGCCTGACGTGCTCGCGCCTGGGCTTTGTAGCCAAGGATTTCGACTACAGCGCGGAATTGGACCGTAGCGTACCTAAGCTGACCGAATCATGGTTTTGCTGTGCCGAGCCGGCCGAGACCATGATCATCGCACCGGTGCAACTCCCTCGCCGCGCAGTGGCCCTGTAATATCGGCTGCCTAAAGAGGCGTGAGCATGGACGACCTTCCCTATCTTCGCGGCCTAACCGTGGAGCAAACTGAGGCGGTAACCGATCCCGCCTCTTTGCTCTGCATCGTTGCCGGCCCCGGAAGCGGCAAGACCACTGCCCTAACGCGCCGCATCGCCTTTCGCGCGTTGGACCCCGAGGTGGCGCCAAAGAACACGGTGGCAATCACATTCACCAACCAAGCGGCGGACGAGCTCAAGGCCCGGCTCGCAGGCCTGTCGATGTACGAGCTGCCCTGGGTCGGAACCTTTCACAGCTTCGCCTTCCTGGTGCTCAGGCGCTATCTCGAAGAGCTGCGAAAACCCGTCCCGCGTCTGGTCACGTCCAAAGCGAGGCTGATCACCGCAGCGGTCCGCGAGGACGCTTCGCTTTGGCGCCATTTTGCCAAGGCCGGAAGCGAGGCTAGAAACGGTCTAGCGAGCACCTTGGCAATTGGGGAGCTGACGCGAGAAATCGAGACCGCCAAGGCCAACATGGTCTCACCGGACGGCTACGAAAGCTGGCACCGTGCCAGCCGCAGAGAAACCAACCTGGACCCCAAAGCCGTAGCGGCCGCCTGGAAAACCTACGAGCGCTTCAAAGCGGCAACCCACCAGGTTGACTTCGATGATCTCATAGTCAGAGCCGAAGCGGCGCTTCGCGAAAACCCGTCCTTTGCGCAGACGATCCGCTGGTGGTATCGCCATTTCTACGTGGACGAGTTCCAGGATGTGAACGCGCAGCAAATAGCGCTGCTGAAGCAGCTCGTCGGGGAGAAACCCGACCTCTGTGTCGTAGGTGATCCCAAGCAGGCGATATACGCCTGGAATGGCGCTCACCCGCGGCTGATGCTGGACCTGGACCAGGTCTTCCCCGGGGCCGCCTACCGCTACTTGCGGGCAAACTTCCGGTCGGTCTCGGAGATCGTCGATCTCGCCAACGCCGCCGCGGAGGGCTTCGCTGACCCCGCCATCGCCATGCACGGTGGCGTCATCCACGCCAAGCGTCCGAGCGGTTCCCCGCCGAGGCTGCACGCCTTCGACTCGGCCGAGGAGGAGGCGTCCTTCGTCGCCCGTCAGATCTACGCCTCTATTGCCAACGGCGCCGCACCTGATTCCATAGCCGTCCTCGCCCGGACCAACCTCCTCTTGCCCCAGTACCAGGCGGCGCTTTCCGCCCGCGGGATTCACAACCACGTGGCGGGCACCGGCCAGATCGTCAGCGATAGCGCCCTGAAAGCGGCGATTTCCCACCTACGCGAACTTCTCGGACCGAGGGGGCGTCTGCAGGACGCGCTCACCCACCTGGATGATTTGATCGGCGAGTACAAGCTCGACGGCGCAGGGGGTGGTCCTGCAGACTCTCTCGCCTACTTTCGACAGATGGCTGTGGAGGCGCTTCGAAACGAGCCCCGCATGGATCTGACGAGCTTCTTGAGCTGGTTCAGGGTCAGAGCCGCCGAAAGTGCGAGCGCGAGCCGCAACGGCGTCACGCTGACAACGCTGCACCGGGCCAAAGGGCTTGAGTGGGACATCGTATATCTAGTGGCAATGGAGCAGGGGGTTCTCCCTCAC
>JAJYPE010000151.1 GCA_021795585.1 Actinomycetes bacterium
AGGAAGTCTTGATAGGGCAGCTTCTGCTGGCGGGCTAGCTGGAGCCGCTCGGGAAGGGTCTCCAGGATGGGAGAGAGCTTGAGCCGGCGGAGCACCTGGCGGAGCTCGGCGGAGATCACCTCAGGCATGGTCGTCCTCCTTGATGACCGCGAACTCCGAGGGGTCACGGGCAAAGCGGGGGTGCAGGACGGGCGCCAGCAGGGGCCGGCCGGCCTCCCGGTTCTCCTGCTCCAGCGCCCGCTCCACCATTCGCTGGACCCGGGTCACGTCGACCACCCCCAGCTCCAGGGTGCGGCGGCAGGCGTGCTCCACCCGCTCGGCGCCGAAGCGCTTGGCCACGCTCAGCAGCCGGTACACCTTGCGCATCCGGGTCCAGGGCAGCGGGTCGTCGAGCAGCCGGGCGGCGTAGATGCCGATCTGCTCTCCCTGGGCGGCGGCCTGGCGCTTCAGGTACTCGATGTCGCGCAGGGCATAGCCCCGCTTGTACTCGGGGAGATCCTCGGGATAGGTGGAGCGGCCGCCGGGGGGTTGGCGAGGATGCTCGCGGAGCAGCTGACCGTGCTGCAAGATCCGGACCAGCCGGCTGTCCGCGCGCACGTCGACGTGCTGGCCAACCCGCCCGCCGGGGACGGAGTACACCGCCCGGGCCACCTCGATGTGGTGATCACGAGCGACCTTGGAGCGGGCGTAGATGGGGACGTCGTAGCGAGCGGTGGGCGCTGGCAGCAGGTGGCCCTGCTCCACCTCCAGGAAGTGCTCCCGCGGCCGCCGCTGGGTGGTGCCGTGGATCCGCATCCCCGCCTCCTCCAGGCTCCAGCGCAGCATGCCCTCGCGCGCTCGCTCAAGGTCGGGAAAGTCCTCGCCGGCGAAGCCCGAGTTCCGGCAGTACGGCACTGCCCGCTCGACCCGGGGCTTTTGGGTCGGGGACGCGATGATGCACGGGTCGACGACGAAGCCCCGAGCCTGCGCGTACTCCAGGAAGCCAGGGTTGAGCCGGGGGTTGAGCGGGTCGGCACGGTCGACCACCGCCTTGAAGTTGTCGACGATGACGACCCGGAAGACGCCCCCATAGAAGTCCCAGGCCTCCTCGAACCCCTCGATCACCTCCGGCAGCGTCTCTCCGTAGGTCGGCCAGCAGAACGTGTAGCGGCTCACGCAGGGGGTGAGCGCCAGGCCCTTCACCAACCGCCGCGGCCCCACGGCCCGCCCCACCTTGCCGAGCCGGCCGAAGTCGGCCTGCAGTTCGTGACCAGGCTCACCGTCCGCCACCGGGACGGTCTCCCGGCGTCCGCCCCAGCCGAGCTCCGCGGCGGCGTACCGCTGCAGGGTCCGGTACGGGATCACGATTCCCTGCCTCCCCAGCAGGGTCTGGATCTTGGTCAGCGTCAGACCGGTATCCAGCCTCGCCTTCAGGAACATGTGGTGACGCCCCAGCTCCGCCCAGCTCTCTCCGTGCCAGGCTGGCCGACCCGGACGCGCCCGGGCCAGCACCGCGCTCACCGCTGCCTCGCTGACCGCGTCGCCCTTGGGGTCGAACCCCGCCGCCGTGGCCAGCTCCACGTAGCGCCGGATCGTCTTCCGGTCCAGGCTCAGCAGGCGCTCGATCGCATGTAGCGACCGTCCCTGCTGCCTCAACCGCAGGACCTCTCGGATCTCCGCCATGGATACCTCTCGGAACATCTGCACCTCCTCGCGGGTTTGCGAGGAAGGGTGCATGGGATGGAGGCTCCGAGGCTTCCCGGGTGGTCCCTAGTTTCTGGCCACGCCCTGGTCCCTAGTTCTTGGCCAACTCGCCCTCACCTGGTCCCTTGTTCTTGGCCGGCGACACCGAACTGACCAGAAGGGTCGGTTTCGTTCATTGGGTTGCCGTCTGCATAGGTATTAGGTATATGGAGCCGAGGAACCAGCGGGATCGATCTGTGTCCATCGCGCGGTGGAGGGGTCGTAGTAGCGCGCGATGGCGATCTTGCCGGATCCACCCTTGTGCGAGACGACTGCGATGTTCATTCCGGGCCCTCCGAAGCCTAGCAGTTCCAGGTAGTGCTCGGCTACCGGTGTCGGATGACCGGAAACGGTTTCCGGCTACTCGGACACGGAGGCGCTCGCCAGCCTTGTGATAGGACCCCACCTGATCCCTCGCGCGAGATCGACCGGCTCCTGTCCGCCACCGCTCGATTCTTCGTAGACGCCGGATCCGCCGGCGCAGCTGCTCGGTGAGCGCCGGCGGTCGGCCGAGGCGCACCCCCTGCGCCTTGCGCACGGCGAGAGCTGCGCGAGTCCGCTCGCCGATGAGCCGGCGCTCCAGCTGGGCGAAGACCGCGGTCATGTGCGCCATCGCCTCGCCGGCTGCCGTGGAGAAGTCGACCCCGAGGTCGAGGGCGACGAGGTTCCACCCCTCGCGCCGGGCCCGCTCGATGGTCTGGGCGGCGTCGATCACCGAGCGCGAGAGCCGGTCGAGCTTGGCCACCACCAGGCCGCAGGCCTCCTTGCCGCGCGGGAATCGCACCTGGACTGGCGCGAGGACCCAGGAGATGCTGATGTCCGTGCTCCGGACCGCGCATCAACGGGGCCTCGATCCGGCGGCGCATCTCATCGCCCTGCTGCAGGCGCCCGCCCCTCTTATCCTGGCACTCGCACCTCCTTGACCGCCTTCGGCTCGCTCGGACGGTAACTCTGTACAATTCTAGGTGGGGACGCAGCGTGTCGAACGCCGGTCACCACGGCGCGTAGCCCAGTGCGACCACGCTCCCTGCGCGAGTCACAATCGCAGATATCGCCCGCAACTCATGCAATTGCCCGCCTAGCGGCCCAGGCTCATGGCCAACCACGCTACCTTGCTCCTCAATGGTGACAATGAGATCTTGAGAGTTCAACGGATCGTCGCTCACGAGCTCTATGAGGGCATTCGAATTCAGGAACCCTTCAGACCTCGCTACGTCCGCAACCTTCGTGGCAAGCACTGAGGCTTGGGGACGATCACTCAAGTCGTACGCGCAACTCCGAAGATTCGGGTCCGCGCTTTGGCTGTTGACCGTTGCGGCAATCGCGACGGCCGAGACCTTTACGAGATCCGCAACCGTGCTCGCGCTGGATGCCCCGGAAGGAGGTGAAACGACAGACAGTTGGCGGGCCTCCGGAATGATCGCGCCGGCCAAGTCGGTGAGAAACGGCGACGCCTGAAAGCCCGCGTTTCGAAGCTCGGACAGACTATGTCTTGGGCGCAACTCCACCAGAATACCGAGGGATGCATTCCTTCCGCACAGATTGGCCGCCGGCCCTGTCCCCAAGCCGTTGTTCGACTGCTTCTCAGTCGCGACTTGCCGTCCACCTTGGAACTGAGCCTTGGTTGGAGTGTTGAGCGCGATCCTTGCACCAACTCCGGCTGCCAGGCCGAGCGAGGCCGAAAGCGCGACCACCGCCACTGCTGCTCGTTTCGCTCTCACTTCATCTCCTTGTTGGAATCGAAACCTTCCGGTGCATGGGGAGCCTCATTGCAAGCATGCACCCCTCAGCCGACTGCTGGCCTCGTTCGCCAACCTCACCGCATCTGATGGATTCACCTTATCCCCACCTTCGACGTCAAGACGAATGACGGTCGTTCCGAGCTCTTGGACCACTTGATACTCTTCCTCGTAGGGTGGATGGGGTCCGCTTCCTTGTGCAGGCTGAAAGTAAGCGGCGCCTTGTTTCAAGCCACGAAGCTGGACCTGATAACCACCCGCACCCAAGCGGCCCTGGCGAAGCCAGTCTGTAAACTCGGACGCCCCTTGCGGACTCCGATAGGTGGCCACGAACTCGTAGATCTCTAGGACACCAGGGGCGTCATGCACGATCGCTCCCGACAACGGAACAAGCGGATAAAGCCCCGGCGTGTAGCCAAGTGACCTGTCGTAAGCATCCTCAAGGGGTCGGTCCGGCCCGTCGATCGCCACGTCAGCCAAGAATCCCACGAGGCGTCCGCCCTCGAAGTCTGTCACCAAGGCATCCGTCTCGCCACCGGCAGCACCATCCTTGATCGGTGCTGTCGACGTAACCTCATTTACTGTCTGCGAGAAGCCAGGGAGATCAACACGACCGAGAGCGGCTAACGGAGATAGCTCACACAGCACGGGACGTTGCGGGTTAGTGGCCTGGGCCACAGGCTGAGGCCGCTTGGGGTTAGACGCACCCAAGTGAAGGACTGAAGTCATGCCGTATGCAGCCGCACCCGCCAGAGCAGCGGACACGAGCGCCAACATGACAAGCCGTATTCGGCTCAGGTGCCGCAACGCTACTTGCTCCCATAGCCCGAGCAGCTCCAGACGGACTTGCCGTTTGAGGAGACCTGATAGGGAGAATCTACATATGTGTTGACAAAGCCCCATTCGTTCCATCCGGACGACCCCCAGTACATTGACATATTGTCGCCGGACCCACCACATATCCAGGATGTAGGATTGTTGTCACCGTACTCGTTCGGCGTTTGTCCGCCCACCTCGGCCTGCGAGTAGTTATAACGGGGCGTCGAAATCTGATACCTGCCGCCATCAATAGCCTCGACGTAGGATCCAACCTGCATGAGCGACCCCCCGCAACCATTGCATATCGAGACAGCGATCCAGACTCCTGTACCCAACGACAATGGGTCGTTGACGTCGTGCTCGCCGTACCCGTTGCTGTAAGTATCATAAGGGAGGACACCATTAGTCCACGGGATATTGTTTCCTAGTCCGCTGTAGAAGCCACCCTCGAGTGACTGACTTGAGTTGGGGGCACCGTTCCAGTTCTCAAGCCAAGCCGCTTGGTCCGTGAAGCCGCTGTCCGTCTTGTCCTCAGAGTAATGAGACCAAACCGTTGTATCTGCACCAGTTCCGGTAACGCTGTTTCCATAGCCCGATGCCCCCTCCGCGTACCAATGACAGTATTGGCCGGCGCTGTTCGGGAAGCAGGTCTCGGCTTTCACCAGCCTCACCGCCGGGCCGGCGAGAGTCGCTAGCAACGCAAGTGTCGAGCAGAGGAGGATTAGCTGCCATCGACGACCGCGCGTGGTGCCATCGTTAGGGTGTGTGTCATCTGCGGCGGACCGTACCGATAAGCAGATGCCATCAGTCTCGGGGACGAAGGCATTCGCCCCCCCAAACCGCTCGGACCTGCTCATCTCCGTCATGACCTTCCTGCCATCACCTGGTCCACACGCACGCCGAGGGAACCGGCCGGCCGGCGGTACTGCGATCCCCTGGGCGCAGGGCTCCGGTGGCCGCCCGGGTGGCTCAGACGCGCGATCGAACGGTCCCTAGGATACTTCGACCTGAAAAACCCGGGGGTGTGACCTGCCCCGCGGCGCTGGCGGTGGCTCCACGA
>JAJYPE010000152.1 GCA_021795585.1 Actinomycetes bacterium
GAAGGATGGTTGCATTCACGACCCATACGCTAGCCTGATCGCGTGACGATCCCCATCCCATACGAGTTGCGAGACGACCTGTACAGGAGACCATTGGCGGCCGCTCTGGAACGGCTCGGGGACATGACCGGCTTCCGCTGCGTGGACGTCGGCGCGGGTGGTGGCGATGTCTCGGTGGCGCTGGCCGAACTTTGCGGCGAGCGGGGACGTATATATGCGGTCGACATCGACCCGGTGCGCCGCAATCAGATCGCGACGCGGGCCGCCCGCTTCTCCCAGGTGATCGCACTGACTCAGGCCGCAGAGGAGCTCACCCTGCCCGAGCCGGTGGATTTGGCCTTTTGTCGCTTCCTCCTGCTTGCCGTGCATGAGCCCGGACTGGTAGTGGAGCGCATGGTCGCCGCCACCCGTTCAGGCGGCTGGGTGATCATTCAAGAGCCGATCACAAGTGCCGGGCGCATCGGGCGCACTCCACTTTCCATGGAGGCGCCGGGCGTAACCGACCCGGACATCGGCGCGACCGTGTTGGAGCTACTTTCGTGTCCCGGTGTCGAGATCCGCGAAGCCTGGGTGGAGTCCCCGGCCGGCATAGGCGACTCAGCCGTCGCGCATTATCTCGAGGCGATGAGCGATTCCCTGGTGACCGACGAGCAGATCGTCCTGCCGCCCCTCCTCACCGCCATCGCCAAGGTTCTCTAATCAGGGTCGGCACACCCGGTGCAGTCACGGGCCAGTGGCCTAGGTCGCTCGGTTACTGAACAAACGCTTAGTGAATTGCGATATGATCTTGAACCATGTCTGAGCAAGATCTGCAACTCGCCGCTGCCGTAGTCGAGACATCGGAGCGCATTGTCGCCGCCGCCGTCGCCGAGCTCGCCAAGGCGGGTGACATCGACTCCAACCAGGTCGTCGCCTACGATCTAGCCCACGTCGCCGCATCGGTTACCGCTTCCAAAGCGGCGCTCGCCTACGCGGCAACCGGAGAGGTGGAGGAGGCGCTTTCGCTCGCTTTCATCGCCGATGCCGCACGAGACATGGCCGCCCGCGCTTTCGGCCGCGAATCCGACTTCGGGATCGGGCGGGCGGAGCTTGAGGAGCTGCGTGCCTTCGTCGCCCGTTACAACTCCCCCGCCTTCGTCGCCTCGTTGGCGACCGCCCGGGGCTCGTGGGGCCTCTCCGAAGAGATGGAGATGGTCCGCGATGCCTTCCACCGCTTCGCCGAGGACGTGGTTCGGCCGCTGGCCGACGAGATACACCGCCACAATCTCGATGTCCCGGAGAAGATCATCTCCGGCCTTTCCGAACTTGGCGGATTCGGCCTCTCCATCCCGGAGGCCTACGGCGGCTTCGCCTCGGACACCGACAAGGACTACACGGGCATGGTGATCGCCACCGAGGAGCTCTCCCGCGCCTCGCTCGCCTCGGCCGGCTCACTGATAACACGGCCGGAGATCATGGCAAGGGCTCTCCTGCGCGGAGGCACGGAGGAGCAAAAGCGGGAGTGGCTTCCCAAGATGGCAAGCGGAGAGGTAATGGTGGCCGTCGCGGTCACTGAGCCCGACTTCGGTTCCGACGTCGCGGGGCTTACCACCAGCGCCACCCGGACCGAAGGCGGATGGCGCCTGAACGGCGTCAAAACCTGGTGCACCTTCGCCGCTCGCGCTCAGGTCCTTATGGTGCTGGCTCGCACCGATCCAGACCGCTCCAAGGCGCACCGCGGCCTATCGCTCTTCGTTGTGCCCAAGCCCATCTCGGATGGCAAGGGCTTCGTCCTTGAACAGGAGCCGCGAAACGGGACGCCCGGACGCATGGAGGGGCGGCCCATCGAGACCATCGGCTATCGCGGCATGCACTCCTACGAGATCTCGATCGAGAACTGGTTCGTTGCTGACGACGCGCTTGTCGGTGGAGAGGCCGGGCTCGGGAGAGGCTTCTACCTTCAGATGGAGGGATTCGAGAACGGCCGGATCCAGACGGCGGCCCGTGCCCTGGGCGTGATGCAGGCCGCCTACGAGGCTGCGGTCGAGTATGCCGAGAACCGCAAGGTCTTCGGCCAGCCGATCGCCGAATATCAGCTCACCGCGTACAAGCTCGGGCGGATGGCCTACACGATCCAGGCGGCCCGCCAATTCTCCTATCACGTGGCCGACCTCATGGCCTCCGGTAGCGGAGGGCTGGAGGCATCCATGGTCAAGGCTTACGTCTGCCGTGCCGCCGAATGGGTGACCAGAGAGGCGCTGCAGATCCACGGCGGCATGGGTTACGCCGAGGAATTTCCCGTGAGCCGCTACTTCGTCGATGCGAGAGTGCTCTCCATCTTCGAGGGAGCAGACGAGACACTCTCGCTCAAGGTGATTGCAAGGCGCCTGCTCGACAACGCAAAGTGAGTTTCCGGGGCAGGTTCACCTCCTAGGCATCCACAAATCGAGTCACGGTTGCCAAACACACACCTGATGGCACCGGTATTTGAGTACAATCTCATCGACGGCGCAGCCGTCACCTCGGCGATCCCTGCTCCGGGCGGCGAGGCCGGGGGCATTGAGCCAGGGGTGACGCATGAAGTTAGCGCGATCCGCGGTGGCATCGCTGGTCCTTGCCGTGGCCCTCTTTTTCGGGTGGGTGGCGGTCACCTCCTACCTTTTCGACCAGAGCTTCTTCGCGCCGGGGCGCTTCGCAAACGCCACCGAAGCCGCGCTGGCAAGTCCGACCGTGCGGACGTCGATCGCCAATGCCATCACCATGGATGCCTACGGAAACACCGGCGCGTTCTCAAAAAGCGCCGCTGACCAGGTCAACACGGCACTCCAGGCGGCACTGCTGAACAAGGCGGTGCAGCAGGAGTTCGCCACGGCCATGAACCACGCGCAGCAGCACATTATCGGCCAATACCCCGGAAGCGTGACCTTCGGTGGTCCGGTACTTGCCGATGCGGTGGCCGAGAACCTGCTGGCTGTGAATCCGCAGCTATCGACGCTCATCAGCCAGCAAGGCGCCTCCCTCCAGGTGTCAATTCCAGGGACCACTCTGCCCGATCTTGGCAAGCTTTACCGCAACATAGGCGCCATCGAGAAGTATGCCTTGCTGTTGGCAATCGGGCTGGCCGTGGTCGCCCTACTCATCGCACCAAGGCGCTCAACCGTCCTGACCCAGATAGGCATCTGGCTGGTGGTGATGAGCTTCATGGAGGCACTCATCTTCTGGATAGCCCCCACCGTGATCATCCCGCTCACCAACGCGTCCTGGGCGCCGGTGGTATCCCAGGTGCTGCGTGCCATCGGCGGACCCGCGATATCCACTTACGCGGCACTGTTAATAGGCGGTGGCGTATTCGTGGTGCTGGGCCGCGTCTTCAGGCGCGTCTAACCCGAAATGGCAAAGGGCCGGGCCCGCAGAAGCGGCCCGGCCCCCGAAGCTTGGCTCAGCTTGCGCTGCGGACCATGCCGGCTCGCTCACCGCGGGAGACGAACTTTATCGCCATCTTGCGGCTGGCCTCGTCGATCATCTCGTCACCGAACATGACCGCCCCCTTGCGGTCACCTTCGGTGGCCTCGCGGTAGGCATCAAGTATCGCCCAGGCGCGGTCGTACTGCTCCTGAGTGGGCAGGTAGACCTGATTGATTATCGCCACCTGGTCGGGATGCAGCGCCCACTTGCCGTCGTAGCCAAGTATGGCGGTGCGCTGGCAGTAGTCGCGAAGGCCGTCCGAGTCCTTGATCTTCAGGTAGGGGCCGTCGATGACCTGCAGGCCGTTCGCCCGACCCGCCATCAGGATCTTGGAAAAGACGTAATGGAAGTGGTCGCCCGGATACTCGGGGATCTGTATGCCGCCGGTGAGGACCGGCATCTCCATGGAGGCGGCGAAGTCGGCCGGCCCGAAGACGACAGTCTCGAGGCGCGGGGACGCCGCACATATCTCCTCGACGTTGATGAGCCCGCGGGTGGACTCGATCTGGGCCTCGATCCCTATGTGGCCCACCGGCAGCCCGGAGTTGATCTCAACTTGCGTGAGCAGGCGGTCCAGCGCCTGCACGTCGGCCGCGCACTGCACCTTGGGAAGCATGACCTCATCGAGGCGTTCGCCGGCGTTGCCGACCACTTCGATGACGTCCTGGTAGGTCCAGCGCGTGTCCCACGCGTTGATCCTCACGCAAAGGACTCGCTCGTCCCATGAAAGATCACGGATGGCACGAACGATCTTTCCGCGGGCCGCCTCCTTCTCGAGCGGAGCAACGGAGTCCTCCAGGTCGAGGAAGGACATGTCGGCCGGGATTGTCGGCGCTTTATCCAGGAACCTCTCGGAGGAGCCAGGAACGGAGAGGCAGGACCGCCTCGGGAGATTACGGCTGCGATCAGACATTCCAAAAAGTATAGCGAGCGCTTAGCTGGCGCTCAAGCCCGCTGCTCAAACGAAGCCGCACAATTAGCACGGCACCGCTTGTCTCAGGCGTCCAGGTGCTCGTGGAAGAAGGGTATCACCCTGTCCCACGCTTGGCGTGAGGCGTCGGCGGCGTAGACCTCGGGCCGCGTGTCGTTGAAGAACGCGTGCTCGGTGCCCGAGTAGACGAAGAACTCCGCCTCCTTGCCCAGGTCCTTCAGTTGCGCTTCGAGCGCCCGTGAAGCGGGCGGCGCCGCGTAATCGTCGTGCTCGGCATAATGCCCCTGCACCGCCGCCGTCATCCTTGCATAGTCAGGAGCGGCATCGGGCCACCCGATAACGCCGTAGAACGGCGCTACCGCCGCAACCGTGTCCGGCCGTGCCACGGCCAGGGCGAGTGCCAGGCCGCCACCCATGCAGAAGCCAACCGCGCCGACCTTGGCGCGCCCTGTGCGCCGCACCAGCTCGTCCACCGCCCCGGACATATCCTTGGCGGCCCTATCGATCTCGAGCGCCATCATGTACTTGCCGGCTTCGTCGGGCTCGGTGGTCACCTTGCCGTGATAGAGATCGGGTGCCAATGCCGTGAAGCCGGCGGCCGCGAAACGGTCGCACACATCCTTGATGTGAGGAACGATCCCCCACCATTCCTGCATAACCACGACACCTGGGCCGGCTCCGGTCTGAGGTACTGCCAAATAGCCGGAGCCAGGCTTGCCATTGCTCGGAAATTCGATCATTTCACCCATGAAAAGCAAAGCTACTACGGATGGCGGCGGCATTTGGCGGCGGAGAGAAAAGGAACTCCGGGGCCGCAAGGCCATTCACCTCGCATCGCGAATGCCGGGAAACCCTGACAAATGGGAGGGCGTTGCGGCATTCGCCTCGGCACCCGATGGGACGAGAAGCGGAGTTAGCCATCATCCACTTTCGCCTTCCGGCATGACGCATACTGGGA
>JAJYPE010000153.1 GCA_021795585.1 Actinomycetes bacterium
TCTTTGCCGGGTTGATGGCGAGCTCCGCCGCTCTAGCGCTTCCATACCGATCCGAAGGGTTCGCACTACCGCTTCTAGAGGCAGCCGCCGCCGGAATCCCGGTCATCGCCACCGCCGGCGGCGCCTCGGACGACTTCCTCGACGACTCGAACTCGATTCGCATCCCGGCTCAGCTGCGCCCACTGCCGGATAGCCACGACGGCGGGATGGGCGCGCCTTCCGGGCCCCGCTTTTATTTGGAGCCCGACAGGGAGGCCCTCACCGGAGCCATCCGGAAAGCTCTTTGGAGGCCGGCCGAGGTGGCCCCGCTGGCCGAGGTGGCCCGCCAAAGTGCCGCCGCCCTGACCTGGAGCAACGCCGCCCTGTTGGCGGAGGCCTCTTTGGAGGGGTGCCGGCAGGGACGCCCGGTCCGCGACCGCTTCACGGAGGCCAGAGCGGCGGTGGAGGACTACCTCGGAGATCCATCCGACGCTGCGCTACTTGCCGAAGCGGCAAAAGACCTGGTCTCCATCGGCGACGTCGCCGGTGCCAAGCTCCTCTTCGAGCTGGCCGGATCACTTCACGTGCCCGGGATACCCGAGGCCACCCGCTCGCTGCTCGACCGGCTCGGCGCGAGCCGGCCCGACCTTTGGCCGAGCGCGTCTCACCGTCTGCTCATCTCCTCGGCGAGGCGGTACCTCTCCCCACAGCAGTCCTCCGCGCATGCCCACGAAGGCGACCTGCTTGCCACGACGAGGACCGCGGCACTCCTAGTCGACTATCTGTCCGCCGCCCATCGCGTTTTGGACATCGGGTGCGGCGAGGGCGCCATGCTGCGGGCGCTGCGGTCCAGAGGAGTGAAAGCCCTGGGTTTGGAGAGCGATCCAGATCGGGTGGAAGAGCTGCGGAGCGAGGGCCTGGAGGTGGTTCCGGGCCTGGCCCCGGACGCACTCGAGGACTTCGAAGACGGTGCCTTCGATGGGATATTCCTCGGCCACATCGTCGAACACCTCGACAGCAGCCGGCTGAAGAGCCTCCTCGTCCACTGCGCCCGGCTGGTGTCCGAAGGCGGGACGGTAGTGATACAGACGCCGAATTACAAGCTGGCCACGGTGAACAGCGAGGTCTTTTGGCTTGATCCGACTCATATCCGCCCCTACCCGCCCGCCCTCTTAAAGGCCCTCCTCTGGGAAGCGGGCTTTTCGGCTCTGGAATGCTCATTCGATTGGCTTGACCCCATAGTCCCCCTGGACTCGATCGTGGTGGCACGGCGCATGCGCGAACCCCTCGCAGGAGCGATGGAAAGGCCGAGCATGCCGCCGAGGCGACCCCAAGTCCTCTACGCGGGGCTCTTCACCGGCTCCTCCGGGTTTGCCGTTGCCACCAGGTCGCTTGCCGGGATTGTGGAAATCGGCGCCGGCGGTCGGGTGCGATCCGCAGACCTCGGCCAGGGACCCCGATTCCAATGGCCGGGCGGCCCCGGTTCGAGTTGGGAGATCTCGGTAATGGATGTGCCCGTGGCCTGGCTCGCGGCACCGCAGCCTTGGCCCCCCGCAAAGCTCCGCGTGCTGCGAACCACCTTCGAGGCCCGTGGGCTGGGAAGCGCTTACGTCCAGGCGATCGAGAGCTTCGACGAAGTGTGGACGATGTCGAACTTCGACCGCGAGCTTCTGGCCGATGCGGGGGTGGCCGACACAAAACTCCGGCTCGTTCCACCCTTCCTGGGTCGCCTGCCCAAGCCGGAGCGGATCATCGCCTGGCGGGCATCCCGGACCTTCGCCGGCCGCTTCCTCTCCGTCTTCAACTTCGAGGAGCGGAAGAACCCGAGAGCGCTGATGCGGGCCTTCGCGATGCTCGCTGGTCAGGATGCCTCGGCACACCTGACCATCAAGCTCTCCGGCATCAGCGCGGCCGGCTTCGTGGAGACCTCACTGAGCGAATGGGGCATCCCCAAAGAGGTGTTCTCGCAGATCTCCCTGCTGGACGCCCGACTCACCGAGGCACAGCTGGCGATGCTTTACCTGGAGGCCGACGCCTTCGTGCTGCCGAGCCGGGGCGAGGGCTTCGGAATGCCTTTCCTCGAGGCAATGGCCCACGGGATGATAGTCATCGCCCCTGAGCGCGGCGGTCATCGCGACTTCTGCCGGCCCGACAACACCCTGCTGGTGCCTACGACCGAGGTTCCGGCAAGCGGGGCTCAGCTACCCGGCGTCTTCGCCAGTACGCGTTGGCTGGACGTCGATCCCTCCGCGTTGGCTGAGGTAATGGCGTCGGTCCAGCCCGGCATAGCGGCGACCGAATTGCAGATCCGGGCGGCCCGGTCAGCGGCCGTATGGAACTCGGGGGCAACGGAGGCTGCGGTGGCGCTATGGCGGGAAAAGCTCGGGACCCGGGCGGGGATCACGTCCAAGAGCCATGAGGAGTGGGCCGGGTAGGATTCGAACCTACGTAGGCTGAGCCGGCAGATTTACAGTCTGCTCCCTTTGGCCTCTCGGGCACCGACCCACAGTGTGCGGAATAGCCTATATGAGCGTGCCAACTTTCGATGTCGTCTCAGAGGTCAACCTCCAGGAAGTTAGAAATGCCGTTGACCAGGCCAACCGTGAGGCCTCAACGCGCTTCGACTTCAAGGACACGGACTCAAAAATCGAGTTCACCGAGAAGGAACTTCACCTCTCCTCGGCCTCCGAGGACCGCCTGCGCGCCTTGGTGGTCGTGCTGGAGGAGAAGCTCGTCAAGCGTGGAGTCTCGCTCAAGTCTCTCGAGCGCGGTGAGATCGTTGAGGGTTCGCGCGGCTCCGCCCGCCAGACCATCAAACTGGTCGCCGGGATCTCCACGGAAAAGGGCAGAGCTATCAACAAGCTCATAAAGGAGCTGAATCTGAAGGGCGTCTCGGGCTCGATCCAAGGAGATGCCGTCCGCGTCTCCGGGAAGAAGCGGGACGACCTCCAGGCGGCAATCCAGAAGCTGAAGGAAGCCGATTTCGGCATTCCCCTCCAGTTCAACAACTTCCGAGACTGAGCGCCGGCCGGACGGAGGCCGTTTGCAGGCATCCGCACCGGCATCCTCCGAGTACAAAAAAAGCGCCCGCAACGCTCGGCGGCTCGAAAAGCGGGCGATCCTCGGCAATCCCAAAGTTCGAGCACGCAAGCACCGAGCGCAGCACCCGGAATACAGGACAGGACCAGGTTCGCGCTCGCCGGTGCCGGGCACGGAGAGATCAGCCCCCGCCGCGCCTAGTAGTAGCCCGAATGCATGTAGACGCAGGGGATCCCGTTGGCCTGGAACATCTCCACGTTACGAGAGTCGTCTTCGAAAGCCAGAACCGGGACCAGTCCGGCCTCGCGGATCCCGACAATCTCGCGAGCCTTGAAATCGCGTGCGGCGGCATAGTCGCCGTAGTCGCGCATTATCAAGAGGTTCCAGCGCAGCTGATAGCGGCCGAGCCAAGCGATGGTCGCGTCCATCACCGAGACGGGGCGACCGGTGAGCAGGACGATCGAGTAGCGGTCGTCTATGACGTGAAGAAGCCTTGCGGCCTCCTCGATCAGGGGATCCTCATTGCAGCGCACGAAGAATGCGTCCCAATCCGGCCGCACGCCCTTGAGGAAGTGCTGCCGCGCGGAGGCGTCAGCGAGCACCCCGTCGATGTCAAAGACCACAACCTCGCCCTCCGGGAGGCGGCCATCCCTGGTCGCCCAGTTCGAGCGGGCAACTCTCCGGCTCGTGGCCAACTGACCCCCCTCGGTTACGGGCGCCCCTCCACCACGGGCCACCTGCCTCCGATTAGCTTATAGTTGGGCATCAGGGGGGCAAGAGATCGGAAGGGCAGCCTGAGCGCAATGGTAGAGCCGGGTCCGGTCAGGAACGGGCGGATGGTGCCGACGGAGCCTGTCAACTACGGTGAACAGCTGCCCTGCCCGCGCGAAGCCGCAGTCGAGGTGCCGATTGGCCACCGGGTCATCGTGGCATCGGAGCTTTTCATAGGCCGTTTCCCCGGCAGGCCCAGGCCCGAACTGGAGCGATTCGGCGCCTATCTGCGCACCGTGGAGGGCCCGGGACTCATAATCTTGGCCGGCAACTTCTTCGACCTTCTCTATCCGCGGCACAAGCCGAGCATTTCCGACCTCGTCACCGAACACAAGTACTTCTTCGACGAGCTTCGCCACCTCGTGGACGATCGGGGCTTCACGATCTGCGTGATTCCCGGGAGCCGTGACGCCGCACTGGCCTACGACGACGACCTGCGGCGGCAGCTATCCGAGGCTACGGGAGCGCGCTTCGGCCTGGCCTTCCATCTCCTGATCGAGACGACCACGGGACGCTCGGAGGTGAAGGTCACCTCCGGCCGCGAGCTCGATGAGCGCAGCGCCCCCTCCGATCCCTACTCCCGTTCCGACACCCCGTTCGTGCATCACCTGGTCGGTGAGATCGTGCCCAACATCGCCAGCAAGGCGCCGTGGCTCGAAGGAATCGACCTCGCGATCGACTCGGGATCGATATCCCGGTTCATAGGCTCACGCCTCTTCTATCGCCGCGCTATGCGCTACTTCCCCTTGGTGATCGTCCCCCTCCTGGTGGCGTTCCTCATCAAGCTGCCCTTCATCCTCGCGCTGCCGCCGCTGGCCGAGCTGCGGGCGCGGGTCTTTTCCGCCGCCCCGCTGATGCAGGCAGCCGGGGTCGCCACCGTAGTAGACGCCCTGGTGGTGCTGCTACTGGCAACCTGGGTGGCACGTCGCATTTACGCGGGGCTGGTCGAGGACCTACGACCCGGCGTGGGGGGAGCCGCGGGCTCGAACATCAAAGCGCGCGTTGCCGCCATGGAGGAACTGGAGAGCGGGTGGTCCGGCGTGATATCAGGCAACAGCCTGAGCTCCGAGCTGGCGGACCTGGCCAACGGCTTTTTCGCGGTCTCCGGCTCAATTAGCGCCTGCTACCAGGAAAAGCCCGCGCGCCTCGGCCTGCCCAGCGTCTTCGTGCCCCTGCTGCAGTGCACCTGGGTCGAACTGCAGCCCGGAGCCAAGATCCGGGTCCGCCTCTACTCACATACCGAGGAGCGGCCGGCGGAGAGCCTGGCTGAGCGAATCTTCACCCTGGGAACCATAGACAAGACCCATGGGCTGCGCATTCTCGCCTCCTACCCGGATGGGCAGGACTACGCCGAGACCGACGACATGCCCAGCAGGCACCTGCGGGCACGGCGCTTGGCCGCTGCGGCGGTGTTCATGGTCGGATTCATCGACCTGGTCTCCGCGCTCACGCCGCCGCTGCGCGGCCGCCTGGGGTTCCTGAG
>JAJYPE010000154.1 GCA_021795585.1 Actinomycetes bacterium
GACATTGCCGTACTCATGCCCAGCGCCGGGGCGGTGAGAGCATCGAAAAGCGCCTTGACGTCGTGCGGCCGTGAAGCCGCTCTTAGAACCGCCAGTAGATCCCTAACCAGCGGCTCCGCGTAAAGCAGCGTGGTGTTCGAGTCGGTATACGGGATACCCCTTTGCTGCAGCTCCGTAAGCAGAAAGCCCAGCCCGGTCCGCTTGGGCATGAGTACGGCAATGTCTCCATATCGCGCCGGCCGGACTCCATCGCCGTCCTCGACCTGGTAGCCGCCGGTAATGACTTCCTCGATCGACAGCGCCGAAAGCGCCGCCTCGGCACGCATGCGCTTTTCGGAAGTGTCTGGTGCTATCGGCCCTGACGGCAGGACCAGTCTGACGGACGGACCATCCAGATCCGGTTCCCTATGGGCCACCAGGGCGGTCGAGCCGATGGCCCTTTCTCTCCCCAGCAAGCCGCCGAAAGTCTCGTTGACCCAAGAGGTGATCTCGCGGCGCGAGCGGAAGTTCACGACCAGGGGCACGCGCTTTTCCTGGGGCATCGCCTCGGCAACTTCCAAGTACGTGTTCACATCCGCTCCGCGGAAGCGGTAGATCGACTGGCGCGGATCGCCCACGAAAAAGAGCGGAGCCACGCCTCCGTCGAGGGAATCGGGCTGAGTGCCCACTCCGGTGAGGGCCCGGACAAGCCTCACCTGCTGGGGATCGGTGTCCTGGAATTCATCGACGAGCACCACGCGGAAGCGGCCACGGATCTCCTCCAGCGCTGAGGCCCCAGCAGTCTCGAGCAGCTCGACGGCCCCCCAAAGCAGGTCGTCGAAGTTCAACTCCCCGGCGGCAATACGCTGAGTGCGAGCAGCGGTTACAAAGTCGGCGGCGAACCGGGCGGCCGAGGCGGCGACAGAATGGTGGAGCCGCTTGAAAAGCAGCTCGATGTCTTGGCGTGCCAACTCGACATCGTCGCGGACAAGCTTTATGTCGCAACCGGCCCTCAGCCAATCGTCGCGCCTGCTAAGTCTTGAAACCTTCATCTTGCCGCTCGCCTCAGCCAGCTGAGCGAGCGTCCCGCCGACCTCTCCTCTCTCGGCCAGCTGCCTGAGTACGCCCGACATCTCGTCCAGTTCCATCAAGCGGCCCGCAAGAGGATCGCCCGAGGCCAGGAGCTCCTGGTAGCCCTCCACCGAGGGAAGCGGCGCGATCCGGTCCGCCAATGCCAAGGCTTCGGAGAGCACCTCCCCCTCGGCAGGCAGGTCCTGATCCGGGAAGGCCAGGGAGCCGGCTCGCGTGCCTGCGGCGCCGTCGATGGCCCGAACCAGAGCGTTGAGCACCTTCGGGTCCCCATTTAGGTCTGCCAGCCACCCGAAAAGCCTCCGCACCTCCTCGGACGCCATTGCAGATTCCACAAAGGCCGACCACGACCGTTGAAGACGCACCTCGGAGGCAACGGTGTCCAGCACTCTGAAGACCATGGGCAGGCCTATGATCCCTCCCCAGCCCTCCAGGAGAGTCTGGGCGAAGCCGTGAATGGTGCCGATGCTTGCGCCCGGAAGCTGCGCAATGGCTGCCGTGCAAAGGGCGGATGCCTCATCGGTTGAATGGCGGGACCTGCGCTCCAGCTCATTGCGGATACGGACGCCCAGTTCGTTGGCCGCACGGCGGGTGAAGGTAATCGCTGCGATGGACTCCATTGGCACCCCCGCTTCGACAAGGGACACAATTCTGGCCACCAGGGCGGTCGTCTTGCCCGTACCTGCGCCGGCCATCACGAAGAGAGTGCTGGCGACATCATTTGCAATCCTGAAGCGGTATTCGTGATCCTCAGGAATGTGCATCGCCGCCGCCCTCCGCGAAAGCCGCGACGCGCAGCCAGAATTCCCTCTCGAGCGGGACGCCATCATCGGTGCCGGGGTCATCGGTGCCCAGCGACTCGCCAAACTGCCGACGCCGCCAGGGATTCGTTCCAGCCAGCGGGTCACAGTAAAGGCAGGAGCGCATGAAAGCAAGGCCATGGGCTCCCGGCGGGAACAGCCCGGCCTCCATGCCTGCTACCGCGGTCGCGGCCACGTCGGTGAGTTCCTCCAAATCCGCAGGTGAAACCCGCAAGATCAAGTACTCTTTGCGTTCCGAGATGAACCAGTAGTACCCGGTGATCGCACTAGCGTCACCGCCCAACTCCTCCTCCTGCATCTCCCTCATCAAATGTGCGTAAAGAGCGAGCTGCACCTTGTGACGCTCCAGCGCCTTTCCGGCCTTGTAGGGGCCAGCCGAACCGGTCTTGTAGTCGATGACGGCAAGTCCCTCGTGGGTGCGATCGATCCGGTCTATCTTGCCCACCAGCCGGACCTTTGCCTCTCCTCCCAGCAGTCCGGAGGTGGAAAAGGTTCGCTCCAGCTTGCGCTCCAAAGCCAGGCTTACTCCTCCCGGTTCGACAAATTTGGCGTCCATGCGGACGAATTGCGCCACCTCCCGCTTGATCATTTTCAGGTCCCGCTCGAGCCAAAATCTCCTGGTGGCAGACGAGTTCAGCGCGCGCCGGTGAAGTGGCTCGAGCTCTCGCTCAGCCAATTCGGCGGCCCCGGTTATGCAGGCAGCAAGGTTTGCAAGTGAGGCATTTCCCTGCTCGCGGACGATGGTTTCAAGCACCCCGTGCATGAGGGTGCCACGCTCAAGCGCGTCGAGCGAGTCCTTGTCCTCGGGTTCGGTCAGTTCCTCCACGTGGAGTACGCGACGGCCGAAATAGGTGAAGGGGCACTTCAGCCAGTCCTCCACCGACGTGGTGGAAACGCGGCGCAGTTCACCCGAGGGAAGTCGGACGCGCGTCGACGTGCGCGTCTGCTCCAACGTCGAAGCGCGACCGAGCCTCGGCAGGGCCACGAGATTACGCCCGTCTTCCAGCTTCGCTGGATAAGGGTCCGCTCCGGCGAGCATCAGGGCCCGGTTCAGATCATCGAGCGAGCCCGATGCGCCCGCCGTCTCCGCCAGGAACGAGCTTCGCGATGCAACGGACCGGCTTCCGGGCTGCGTCCCCGAGCGCCCGCAAAGGCTCCTGGCAAGCTGTATAACTGGCGAGGGAAAGAGGGCCTCGGCCCGCCGGCTCGCAGATCGCGGCCGGCACATTATCACGCGCCGGGCCAGGCGGAGCTGGGCATGGAAAGTCCACTCCGAAAATGCAGCCCGATCGGAGAGCGAGAGCAGGCCCGACATGCGCCGAGCACTTTCCGAGAGTAGGCCGCGAGCCGGACGGCGAGGATACCCCTGCGCGTCGAGGCCGACCATCACCACCAGATCGTTCGCGGCGGGCAGGTACGCGTCGATCGCGGCAATTCTGACGCCGGCGGGATCCGGACGCCACTCGCCGGACCGCTCGGACATCAAGTCCAGCGCCATGAAGAGCGCCGCCTCTCCTGGCGCCTCGTCCAGTCCGTCAAGAATGCGGAGAGTGCGAAGGGAATTCACCAGCGGCGACGAACGGTCCTGGTGGCCATCCTCGCCGTAGAGCAGCGGAAGGTCTCGGACCAGCTCGCCATAGAGGCGGCGCGTCGCGAAAGCGACGCTCTCCCACCCTGGTCCACCCAACGCCTCCAGCAAATTGGTGGCGCTCTCACGCAATGAAACCAGGTAGGAAGCGAGCTTCCGCGCGTCGCTTCGCTCCGACGGGAGTCTCAGGTCGCCGAAAAGCGGTGACGCGTCGTCCGAGTCCGTCACGACGGCAGCCGCATCGGCCCAAGCAAAGAGGTTGCCGGTCAGATCGGCCCTCTGGGTCAGCTCCTCGACGCGCGCAGAACTCAAGCCCAGGCGGGAATCCTCCAGCTCAACCAAGGAGGCAAGCTCCACCAGGTCCACGCGAGCGCCGGAGCGCACGAAGTCGAGGGTGCGAGCGATGGCAAGCACCGCACGATCGCGGACCCTTGCGCGCGGGGCGCCCGCGTTAACCGGCACCAGGGCCCGCGCACAAGCCTTGATCAGTCGCTCCGAATACTCGCCTTCGTCGGACACGAGAATGGCCATCTTCTCGAACGCCACGCCGCCTTCTGCGGCCGCTAGCACTTCGGCTAGCGCCACCTCCACTTCCCCCGCTCGGTCAGGACAGTCGACAACCTGCAGCTCCGGCCACCCGGCCATCTGCAAACGCTCGACGCCGCCCCTGAGGCCGGTGTGGGAATTTCGCACCCGCTCGTCGATCTCCGGTAGGCCAACCTCGAGTTCGAGGGACCGGACGGTGGTCATACCCGCGAGAAGGTCAAAGAATGCTTCCGCCACCGGCGGCAGATTGAGCGCGCCAAAGACGATAACCGGCCCCGCTTTGGACACTCGCTCGCCTGCTCCGACCGTGCCCAGGGCCCGCAGCGCCGCCGAGAACATCTCCGTCTCCAGCCCCAGGCCACGAGCGGCCGCCTGACGCCGGACTCCGGATGCCACGCGAAATGCCAGGCGGGAACGTGAATCCGCCGGGCGCATGCCCATCCAGGCATCGTCCGGTGCAGCGGCAAGCTCGAAGATCGCTTGGGCGAGGGCGGAAACCAGGCTGGCGTCGGCCCGCGGTGGCGGCCCCTCCCCTTGGGTAGGCCACGCGGAAAGAATCCGCGCCAATTCGGCGCGGATCAGCGAATCGAGCTCGAACCGGGTCGCCGGCCGCCACGACTCCTCGGGCAGAAGGCCGGCAGCAAGTCCGCGTGCAAAGTTGAGGGGCGTCGTGAAGTCGACCAGAAGCAGTGCGCCTGACTCCATGGTCAACCTGCGCCTCAGCACGCCTCCCGCGGCCAGCGAGGGGACCACCACCGTGACCGGAGCGGTCGGCGAACCGTCCTTCAGCTCCATGATCACCGCGAGGAGCGCCGTCAGGCCGGCATCGGTTCCCGCACTCTCCGAAATGCTGGGCTCAGCAGCCAACCTTAACCCCTTGAGACGCCGGTCGCCGATTGTGTGGCCTCATATTAGGCCCCCGATGCGACGCCCGTCGGGCTCAGAGGGCGTAAACGGCGCCGTCCGCGCCGGCAAACCAGTAGCCCTTGCCGGTGGGAGTGCCCTGCATGGCAACCACCGGAGCCGGAAGCTGCGCTGCCCCCGTACTTCCATAAAAACCTGCGCTACCGAAGCTGAATATGCCACCGTCGGCCGCGACCAGCCAGTAACCACCTCCACCGGGGGTGGAGGCCATGCCGACCACAGGCTGGTTGAGCTTGGTCCCGCCCATGGAGCCGTAGAAGGGAGCGTTGAAGGAGAAGACTCCTCCGTCGGCCGCGACCAGCCAGTAGCCTCCCGTCGCCGGGTC
>JAJYPE010000155.1 GCA_021795585.1 Actinomycetes bacterium
CAGATCCAGGTCGGCATCGTCGAAGACGATGAAGGGAGCGTTCCCTCCCAGCTCCATCGACACCCTGAGCAAGTTGCCGGCGCTCTTGGCCACCAGCATCTTGCCCACCTCGGTTGAGCCGGTGAATGAAAGCTTGCGTAGCCGCTTGTCCGCGACCAATGCGTCGGTGATAGGGCCGGGGCTGGTGGTGTTGATCACGTTGACCACGCCGCCCGGCAGGCCGGCCTCGGTAAGTATCTGAGCCAGGGCCAGCGAGCAGAAGGGCGTCTGCTCGGCGGGCTTAAGCACCACGGTGCAGCCGGCGGCCAGCGCGGGGCCGATCTTGCGAGTGCCCATGGCCAGGGGAAAGTTCCAAGGGGTGATCATGTAGGTCGGTCCCACCGGCTGCTTCATGGTCAGCACCCGCGAATTGCCGTCAGGCGCCGCGTAGTAGCGTCCGTCGATGCGCACGGCTTCCTCCGCGAACCAGCGGAAGAACTCGGCGGCGTACGCTACTTCGCCACGCGACTCGGAGAGGGGCTTGCCCATCTCCATCGTCATGAGCAGGGCCAGGTCATCCTGGCGCTCCATGATGATCTCGAAGGCGCCACGGATGACCTCCGCGCGCGCCCGGGGCGGAGTCTCGGCCCAGGAGCCGAAGGCCGCGGAAGCCGCGTCCAGGGCGGCAATGGCGTCCTGGGTGGTCGCGTCGGCCACGTCGGCCAATATCTGGTTGGTGGCGGGATCCTCCACTCCGTAGGTGGCCCCCGATGACGAGTCCACCCACTTGCCGCCTATGAAGAGCTGCTTGTTGACCCAGGAGAGGACTGCGCGTTCGCGTTCGGACATTTCAAAACCACCTTGGACGAACTTCTTTGGTCAAGTTCAACCCACGATACTTTCAATCCCCAAGTGGAATGGATGGCGCCGACCCGGAAGAAGACCTTCGCCTTTGTATCGCCTCACAAGGCGGCCGCGCAGATCCTGTATCGGCCCACATGGATGGGTGGATCAGGAAAGGATGTCCTTGGTCGTGAATCGTGCCCAGGCCGCTCCGAAGAACACAACCATCCACCCGGCCTGCTCGACAAGATTCTTCAGGATGCCGGACCAGACGACCGGAGAGCGCATCAAGTCGATGCTCGTCTGCCAGTAATGGGTCAGGAAGAGTGGCGCTATGTGGGCGAGCTGGGGGATCCCGTCCAGGATCGACAGGACGATCACGGTTCCGAACGTAACCGCGGCCGCCCCGATGGTCGAGTCGGTGAGGGTCGAGGCGAAAACGCCCACTGCGACGATGGAAAAGGTGGACACCCCGGCCAGGATCCCCACCAGCAGCAACCGCCCCACGCCGTCGAGAAGCGAGATCTGCGCCCCGGAAAGTGTCACCACCGAACCCACCGGGAAGAGCACCACACCCACGATCAACCCGACCAGCACCACCGCAAGCGCGGCCGCCATGGCGTACATCAGCGCGATTAGGGACTTGAGAGCCAGGAGCCGCGTCCGGCTCACCGGGGACGCCAGGAGATAGCGCAGCTTCCCATCGGTCGCCTCGCCGGCGATGGTGTCGCCGGCGGCGATCGAGACGATCAAAGGGATGATGATGATCTGCGCCGTGAGGACGGCGGTGAAGCCGAGGAAGACGCCGTTATGAGTGACCCTGTCGAAGAATGCGGGCCCCTGCCCGTGACCGTTCCCGCCCGGTGCGCCGACGATGTCAAGGACCACGCCCAAGAAGATCGGAATAGCCGCCAGCAACGCGAAGCTGACCAGCGTCCGCCGCCTTTTGATGACGTAGCCAAGCTCCTCAAGAAACATCGGAGGCCTCCCCGGTCAGGGCGACAAAGGCCTCTTCAAGCGTGGGACGGTCTTCGGCAAGGCGGTAGAGTCCGATCCCTGCACCGACCACCGCAGCGGCTATCTCCTCGATGGAGACCCCGGCTCGGTCCATGGTCAACAGCCCCGACTCTTCCATGTGGGGCTGCAGCCCGAAGCGGGATCGAAGCAACTCGCCCGCCGCGACCTGGTCGGTGGTGCCCACGGTGAAGCGGGCCGGAAGCTGTCCGCGTAGATCCCCCATCTCACCCTGGAACAGCAGCCGTCCGTGCTGGATAACGCCGACGTGCGTGCAGAGCTGCTCTATCTCGGAGAGTATGTGCGAGGAGACGAAAACCGTGGTTCCCTGAGCGGCGAGCCGCAGGATCAGCTCACGCATCTCGACGATCCCTTGGGGATCCATCCCGTTGGTCGGTTCGTCGAGGATTAGAAGGCGCCTTGGATAGAGAAGCGCGTTGGCCAGGGATAGGCGCTGTTTCATGCCAAGGGAATACGCCTTCACCCGGCGGTTGCCCACCTTGCCCAGTCCGACCATGTCAAGTACTGCGGTGATGTCCGGCGCGAGCGCGGCGGCATCGCCCTGGCTCCCGGACACAATGGAGCGGCGCCGCTCCCCTCTCCCGTAGCGGGACATTCGTTGCAGGTAGCGCCGGGCCGAGAGCGTGGAATACAGGCCGGGCCCCTCCACCACTGCTCCGACATCGACGAGCGCACGAGTCGTCTCCTTGGGAACAGGGTGGCCCAGAACCTCGATCTCGCCCGCCGAAGGGAAGATAAGCCCCAGAAGCATTCTGATCGTCGTCGTCTTGCCGGAGCCGTTGGGCCCGAGAAACCCGTACACCGAACCTTCGGGGACCGCGAGGCCGACCGCGTCGACGGCGAGCTTGTCGCCATAGGACTTAGTCAGCCCCGAAGTCGAAATCAGCTCAGCCAACGCCTGGCCCTTCATCCAGCGCCGCCGCGGCGAAACACCGGCTGATCATTTGATCAGCCCTGGCCGAGATCGGCCATCATAACGCTCTGTGGCACTGCTCCGAAGGCCAGTGTGCCATTGCTACCGACGAAGACCGTCGCCACCGAGGTGGTGATAATCGTGCCGGAACCGATCCCCGTCGTCACCTGGGTGCCGGAGCTGAGCAGGCTCGACATCAGCGTGCTGGTTCCCGACGTCGAGCTCTTCGGCAAGCCGGTCACCACTTCGACCGCCGAGAAGCCGGATCCGATCGTCTTATGGGTGATCGAGTTCGACGTGGTGCTCGTGGAAGTGGAACTTGTCCCGCCAAGGGTCTCCTTCTTCACCGTGGCCCCGGAAGGCACGGTGAAGTCGAACACCGAGGAGGAGGGCGCCGTAAACGAGACCGCTGAATAGTAGACCGAGAAGGCCGGCGATGTAGATCCGGTTGGCGTGATCCAAACACCGAGGACGTTGCCGGTGGAGGCGTCCACCGCCACCTGGGCGCTGCCGATCAGCGAAGACGGGTCGTTCGGAGCGAGAGAAAGGACGTAGGCCGCCTGACCCGCTACGTATTGGGGAGCGGCAAACGTGACCGTGGCGCCGGACGGCAGCTTGGCAAGAAGCGAGTTGGCAATCGTCGAAGGCGAGGGCGGATGGGTGTTCGTCGTGGTGTTACTCATCTGAGACTGCGTGCCGGTCGGCAGCGTGATGCTTGTGGCCGTGTTGGTGGCAGAGTTCCACTCCCAAACCGATCCGGAGGAGGCGTAAAGGTCGAACTCGCCAGTGGACGATGGTACCTGTACACGCAGGTTGGAAACGTGGTTAGTCCAGAAGTTGGCGGTGACCCCGCTGGTCAACGCCTGGACCATCAGCGCAGAGAGTCCGGAGGTGGTGCTTCCCGTGAGCTGGTTGACGAAGGAGCTCGGAAGACCGAGTCCGCTTGTCTCCACCACGGTTCCCGAGTAAATCTTGGCCGTGGGCGCAAGGGCTGAGCCGATCACCTGTGAGGTTGTTTCCGAGGCGAGCGTCGGCGTGCTCGCCGACACCACCTGGGGATATACGAAAGCCGTCCCCACCGCGCCCACCGCCACTACTGCGGGCACCGCCAAGCGGACTCCGAAACGGGACTTGAAGAGCTTTGATACCGCGTTGCTCACTGGAGCCTCCTTCACACGGTGGATCAACCAAATTCTACGCAACCAAGCTGAGATTTCGCGTAGAACCACGCCAGGGGCCACCTTGAGCCTCCCAAGGTAACCAGCGCTTCCTCAATCACGACCTGTTTGGCACCTGTGACGTTGCTGTGACCTGCATTACAGCCTTGCAATTTGAGCGGGAGTGTGGGATTATACCTATCCCAACGCAAATGAACGACTGCAGGCATCGGCTTTGGGTTGACGGGGCTGATTTGGCGCCGCTCCAACCCGAGTGTGACAAAGGTCATCGGCACCTAGCGGATTGCGACTCTCTGAGCTGGAGAATTGCGCAGATGAGCGTAACCGCTGCGGAACAACCGCCGGCCTTATGTGTTATACTTTAGCGTTCGAATTTGATTACAAGGCACTGACAGATGACGAAGACAACGGTTACAACAAGGAAAAAGATCGCAGCTCCCGCCGACGAGGCGGTGGCCAAGGCGCCGCGGAAGAGGCGCACCAAGAGTGACACCGCCACGGTCGAAGCAGCATTGAGCATCTCCGGCCTCGGGGCGGACGCCGTCCGTCTTTTCCTCGACGACCTGGCCCGGCACCCGCTTCCCTCCCCTGCAGAGCAGGTGGAGCTGGCCAAGCGCGTCCGTGCAGGTGACGAGGCGGCCAAGTCCGAGATGGTCGCCGCCAACCTTCGACTGGTCGTGCACTGGGCACGCCGCTATCAGGACCGTGGCGTCGAGCTCTCGGACCTGATCCAGGAGGGCACCTTCGGCCTAATTCGAGCGGTGGAGAAGTTCGATTGGCGTCGTGGCTTCAAGTTCTCGACCTATGCAACTTGGTGGGTACGGCAGTCTCTTCAGCGCGCCGTGCACAACCATGGCCAGGCGATCCGTCTGCCCATGGAGGCCGCCGAGCGTTCACGCAGAGTCGATAACGTCACCCGTGAGCTGCAGAACGAGAACCAGCGAAACCCGACGGAGGAGGAGATCGCGCGCAGCGCCAACCTCTCACCGGCCCAGCTGGCCGACGTGCGCCACGCTGCGCGCGTGGTCGCCAGCCTCGATCAGTCGGTCGGGCCGGAGGGCGAGACCAGTCTGGGCGACCTGGTGATCGGGAGCGAAAACACTTTCGAGGACGAGGTCGACGAGGCCCTCACCCGCGATCAGCTGCGCAAGGCGCTCGAGGAACTCGATCCGCTTGAGCGGGCCGTGGTGATCCTGCGCTTCGGCTTGGACGGTAACCGGCCAGCCTCGCTGGAGGCGACAGCCAAGCATCTCGGCATAGGCCCTCGCCGCGCACGCCGCCTCGAGGCCGCAGCGCTGGACCGCCTCGCCGAACATCCCGGC
>JAJYPE010000156.1 GCA_021795585.1 Actinomycetes bacterium
AGCCTGCCACGGCAGCGACGGCACCATCCACCTCGACCGGGAGCGAGAGTGTGACCGCATATTCGTTCGTGCAGGCGTAGTCGACATAGGGTCCGGTGACGTGCCGCTCGCCACTGGTGACCGGCACCCGGTACCATTCGGCCGGAAGGTAGTCATAATGGTCCGGCGCCTCAGGGTCCAGGTTGATCCGGAGCGCCTCCGGCGCCGCGGGTGTGCGCCACCACCACCACTCGATCCAGCGTGGCGCATCCAACAGCACACCTGGAGTGAAGATGGCGCCGGCGCCTTTCACCAATGAGCGGTGATCCTCCAGCAAGCTGAAGATATCGGGCCTGAGCGCGGCCAGGTCTTCGCGCATCGCCGTACCGCGCGCCTTGATGCCATCGCCGAGCAGGGTCCGCAATCCATCGCGAAGCTGCCCTAAGGCGGAGAAGACCGCTTCTATCTCTCCGGCCACCTCGTCCATGAGCTCGTCGTGCAGTTCCGCGCGCAGCTTCATTGGCCGACCTTCCCACCCTCAAGGGAATCAAGCCGGTAAAAGTTAAGGCGAAGCTCCAGGAGGCGGCGGGTGTCACTGGCGACGCCCTTTTCGGCCAAATCGCGCGCTAGGTCCGAGTCCCGGGCAATTATCGCTTCCACCATTCGGGCGCGAAGCGCCCAGAAATTCTCGATGTCGTCTCCTGTGAAGTCGAGCCACAGCAGATCGCCTATCTCCGCGCGCAGCTTCAGCTCCTCGACGGCCAGCCGAGGTGACTGAGCGGCCGCGGCAACCGCCAGGCTGAACTCTGCGTCGGCTCGGCGCAGCTCACTCGCCTCATGCGCCAGGCGAAAGCGTGCCAGGCGCTGGACAAGTCCTTCAATCTCGCTGGGGACGGCGCGATCGGCGGCAAGCTTTGCGGCCACGCCGGCCACCGCCGATCTGTGATCCCCCAGGTCGCGCAAGCCCTCCGTCGAAAACTCCCTGAGACGGTCGTAAAGTCCGGCGGCCCGGTTGCGCTGGGCCGTAACAAAGTTGCCGCCACTGCGGCCACGCCGCGTTTCGATCATCCCCCTCTCACGCAGCAGTGCCAACGCTTCGCGCAAAGTCACCGTTGCCACGCCCATCTGCTCCGCCAGCGTCGCCTCAGTCGGCAAACGCTCGCCATCGAGAAGCAGCCCTAGGCGAATTGCCTCACTGAGACGCCGCACCGCCATATCCACCCGCCCGGCCGGCTCGTCCTCGGACGAGAAGAGCACCCTTGCCGCCACCGTCGTGAGACCGAGATCGCCCGGGGGGATCCTCTTCGTGGCCAATCCGCCTCCCTAGAGCCCTGCCGCGCTGCCCCATCCGTCTTCGCAGCCCACCAAAAAATAGCGGCCTGCTGCTCGATAAGGTGACCGGGAACATAAAACCTATGTTTTCAGATGTTATATTCTGACCAGACTCATGTCACAACGCGACCCTGGAGGGACAATGGCCGATAATGGCAATGGGGTTCCCACCGTCTTCCATGACGAGGACAAACGACTGGAAAGCCTGGGTTACAAACCCCAGCTGAACCGAGTTCTGGGCTTCTTCGCAAACTTTGCGGTCGCCTTCACCTACCTGTCGCCGATGGTTGGCATCTACTCCCTCTTCGTCCTGGGAGTAGGCACGGGAGGGCCGGCATACGTATGGCTCACCTGGCTACCCGTCGCCGGCATGCTCCTGGTGGCGCTGATTTTTGGAGAACTCGCAAGTCATTACCCCGTAGCCGGCGCTCTCTACCAATACTCGAAGTTTTCGGTCGGCCCCGCCTACGGCTGGTTCGTCGGCTGGTTCTACGGCATAGCGCTGCTGGTCACCGTGGCTTCTGTAGACACCGGCATCGTCGGATACGTGACGTCCCTATTGCAGAGCGTCTTCGGCTGGAAACTGAACCCCTCGAGTCACCTGGTCATCCTGGTGGTAACGGTGGTTCTTCTGGCGATCCAGACCATGTTCAACATCACCGGAGCGAAAGTGATGGGCAACATCGCCAAGATCGGGGTGTGGGTCGAGCTCGTCGGCACCTTGGGCGTTGCCATCATCCTCGCGATCAACGGCTTCCACCACGGCTTCAGCTTCCTTTTCACGAGCCAGGGCGTGCAGCACGTCAAGACGAACCCGCTGGGGCTTAACTTCAACGGCCACTGGCTGACGGGAGCGGCGCTTATCGCGGTACTGGCCCCTGTCTACATCTTCTACGGCTTCGAATCGGCCGGCGACATCTCCGAGGAGACCAAGGACGCCGGGCGTCAGGTTCCACGAGCCATGCGCCACGCTCTTCTCTGGGGCGGCGTCGCTTCCTTCATCCTCACCGTCGCCCTCCTGATGGCCATGCCGGCCCATAACCCGGTCGGGGCCACTGTCAGCGGCGGCGGCGTCCCCTACATCTTGGCCGAGCTGCCTAAATCGGTCCAAGACCTGCTTCTGGTCCTGATCATCTTCGCCTTCTTCTCCTGCGGAACTTCAGTCCAAGGCGCCGGCGCGAGACTTGCCTTCTCCTACGCGCGCGACGGCGCAGTGCCCGGAGCCGGATGGATCGCGAAGGTGAGCCCGCGCCACAAGACACCGGTTAACGCCCTTATCGGCGGAACCGCGGTGACGATCGTCTTCATCCTCTTTGAATTCATCCAGCCGACCAAGAACATCCACCTCGGCTTTATCACCTACCCGGCCAACACCAACGTGCTCGTCTCACTGATCTCCTTCGGTGTGAGCGGGATCTACCTGTCCTTCCTGATGACGGTAATAGCGGCCGCCATTGCCAGAGCGCGGGGCTGGATTCCCGAAGGACGCTTCCGTCTTGGCAAGTGGGCCTGGATCGTGAATATCGTGGCCATTGCCTATCTCGGCCTCATGTTCATCAACGTGGTGCTGCCCACCGGTCTGACCAGCCCGCGTGGCTACTTCAACCTCGACTGGATCACACTCCTGGTCATGGTGATCATCTTCGTGCTCGGCGCGATCTACTTCTTCACCACCCGGCCCGATCGAGGTGTCTCCCGCCATTTGCACGACACGCTCGAGCCGACCGGTGCAGAACTCGAGTAGCAGCATCAGCAGCGCATTTAGGGAGCCCAGGGGTTTGCCCCCGGGCTCCCACCATCTCCGAACGGCCAGCAGGTCAAGGATGCCTGAGACTTGGTCCGTTACCGTCATTCCAGGCTCTTTGAGACGACCTAAGAAAAGTAGCCACACCAGTTAGGCAGTTGTGTCCCGAATATTGTGCAGATTCCGCCGCCGCGTGAGCGGCGGTGCCCGGCTCAACCGCGCCCGGATCACTGAGCGGCAGGGCGGGATACCTTTGCCGCGCACAGCTTCCAACTTTGGTGGCCGTTGCCACCCGGGAAGACATGCGCACAACAACAGGATCGACTGTGTCGTGGCCGTGGATCGGCTCAGACGGGCTGCGGGTCAGACATCGAATAAGGCCCTGGGCCGGGACTCCGATCAGACGATCGCCTGCGAGCGCGGAACCTCAGGCGAAATGGTCGGGGAGGTCGTTCTCGTACAGGACTGCATCGCCTGACCCGAGGTTCTGGCGAACCCATTCCACCGCACGTTCCCGAGTGCGGAACTCAAGCAGCGTTATCAAGCGGCCCCCGCCCTCCTTAGCGCCGGCGAGCAATGCGCGGCGGTTGGTGAGTCCCACTACGCAGATATGCGTCGCGGCGACGCCGATGGCGACCCCAAGGGCCCTGTTCTCGTCGTATTGTTGCGACCCGAGCTCGACCATGCCGGGCGTTACCACGACTCGCTTGCCACCTTGACTGGCGTGCGCCTCGAGCTGAGCGAGGGCCAGCCTGGCACCCGCCGGGTTCGAGTTATAAGTGTCGTCGATCACCGTCACCCCCGCCTCGGTGGTGACGACATTGAGACGGCTGGATGCAGCCTTGAGGCCACCCAGGCCCTTGCCGATCACCTCCTCGGGAACGCCGAGTTCGAGCGTGATGGCGACGGCGACGGCGAGGTTGGAAAGTGCCACAGGTGTGGACGTCGAGCCAAGATACCGCTGATGGTGGTAGACGGCGGCATTCCCTGCGTCATCCTTTACAACGCTCACCTCGCGGGCAGTGTCGGTGCCCGATGCCCGGACCACGTGCCTTCCCTCCCGCTCCAGCTCGTCCGCCAGGCCGGCCAAGCGCTTGTCGTCCACGTTCAAAACCACGGTGGAAGCGTCGGTCGCGATCTCCCTCTTGGCCTCCAGGATCGCGTCCTCGGATCCGAAGCGCTCGAGGTGCACCGGCCCGATGGCGGTGATTGCGACGATGTTCGGCTTCACCCATTCGACAAGCGAAGCTATCTCGCCCTTCTGGTAAGTACCCATCTCGGCGATGAACACCTGGGTGCCCGGCAGCAGGTTCTCGTTGACGGCCCGAGCCAGACCCCCGCGGTTGTTGAAGCTCGCCGGCGATGCAAGCACGGTGAGCGACTCGGAGGCGAGCTGGGCGATGTAGTTCTTGGTGGAGGTCTTCCCGTACGAGCCGGTTATTCCCACCCGCACCGGGTTCACCTGGTCGAGCTTGGCGGCGGCACTCTTCACGAACGGGTCAAGGGCCCGGCGCTCGAAGGGGCGCGTCACATAGCTGGCCAGGTCCATGAGCAACGGCGAGAAGATTACGAAAACGGTCGCCAGGCCCGCCGACAGGTTCGCCAGATATGCAAGAACGGACAGAACCGCGGTTATTGCCAGCGTGCATGCGTAGAGCACCTTTGCGCGGCGCGTCCAAGCAAGCTTGGAGCTGCGTCCCTTGTAGCCGAGCCCCACCGGCGAGAACACGGCGGCAACCACCCCAAGTGCAAGGGCCGGGATCGCGACTTCCGGCGAGTGGGGCCGCGAAATCGCCGCTATGAAAGCAAACGCCAATACCACCGCGATGCTCGTGTTGGCGGTCGACTCACGCGAGAAGTACCACCGGGACGCAAACCGCACCACGTACCCGGGCACGTAGTGCTCGCGCTGTGCGACGCGCAGCCACTTGATCGAGGCAATTGCCACGACCACCAGCCCGACCAGGGCGTAGGGGATCGAGTGGGAGACGTTGGTAAAGCTCATCAGCCCTTCTCTTCTGCCTCGGAGGAACGGAGCCGCGCGACCGCGGCGTCCACTGCAGAGGCCAAAGCGGCCGGTGTCGCCACCGGACCGAAATGATCCTGACCGTCCAAAACGGTCAACTGGGCACCGGGAACCATCGAAGCGGCCCGCCTGGCCTGCTCTACAGGCGCGGCCGTGTCGGCCGATCCCCAT